>NZ_JALNTN010000011.1:26535-143010 GCF_023161905.1 Pseudoalteromonas sp. 2CM41L | reverse complement strand
TCAGTAGTGAAACGAAACAGCGCCGATGATAGTGTAGCATTTGCTATGTGAAAGTAGGACATTGCCAGGCTCCAAATTCAGTCGAAGGACTTAAAGCTTAATAAATAAAATAAGAAAATTGAACAGAATTTTCTTGGTAACCATAGCGTTTTGGACCCACCTGACCCCATGCCGAACTCAGTAGTGAAACGAAACAGCGCCGATGATAGTGTAGCATTTGCTATGTGAAAGTAGGACATTGCCAGGATTCAAATACGAGAAAGCCCGACTCGAAAGAGCCGGGCTTTTTTACGTCTGAAGAAAAGTTAAATACGTACAATTAATACACACTAATCTACTTCTAGAATGTAGGTCGGGCGAGCGTAGCGACTCCCGACGCAATGATAATATTCCATTTGCTATTTGACTCTCCACCGCTGTGGGTACTACGACATTACCAGGATTCAAATTAAAGAAACCCGTTACAGCGATGTAACGGGTCTTTTGCTATCTGGAGTTTAATAAAAAGCCAAGATCTCATGCTAACTCAGTCTTTGTAATGCCCGCCCTTGTAAATCCTTTGAGCCATAACATTCATATCCTTATAGAAAGCTAAGCCATTATAGGCAAAGTCAAGGCGCACATCGTGCTCAGTGTAATCAGTTTTTATAGCCCCGCAAAATGATTAAGGCTTATTGCGGATTAGTATTACTTTGATATAGAAAATATCACTTTGAAAATAAACATTAAGTTCATGCTTATCTGCTATTTTATTCATGTAACATAGCTAGGCGTGCAGAAGTTGTGCGTGTTAAAATCAAATTTTTATAAATGCCAAAATAGAGGTGTCAATTGCCCATTGCTGACTACCAAACTGTACTAGATGAAATAGCACACGAAGTGCGCCCTTTGTTATCACAAGGTAAAGTTGCGGATTATATACCTGCACTTGCTGAGGTTTCTAGCGAGCAGTTTTCTATTGCTATTTATACCACTGATGGCGAAACCATTTGTGCGGGTGATTGCTCAAAACGTTTTACTATTCAGTCAGTTTCTAAAGTAATGACGCTTACAATGGCGCTACAGCGCTATGGCGACGAGCTATGGCATCGGGTAGGTAAAGAGCCCTCAGGAACCGCGTTTAATTCTCTTACGCAGTTAGAGTTCGAAAAAGGCGTACCACGTAATCCTTTCATTAATGCTGGCGCGATTGTGACGTGCGATGCTTTGTACAGTCGATTATCCGCACCTCGCCACTCAATGCTTGAAACGTTTAGGTTACTTGCAGGTAATAGTGCAATAGTGATTGATAAAAAAGTGGCCAATTCTGAGTACGAATTTAGGCATAGAAATGCGGCAATGGCGCATTTAATGAAGTCGTTTGGTAATTTTGAGAATGACGTCGATGATGTACTTTGGTCTTACTTCAATTTTTGTGCGATTGAGCTTAACTGTATTGAGCTAGCTAGAGCGTATAACTTTTTAGCGAATAAAGGGGTTGATTACAGCTCGGGTAAGCGCGTTTTGAGTAGTCGCCAGAATAAACAATTAAATTCGATTTTATTCACCAGCGGCTTATATGATGCGGCAGGAGACTTTGGCTACAGAGTGGGAATGCCGGGTAAATCGGGTGTGTCAGGCACTATACTAGCGGTATTACCGGGTAAGTTTACAGTGGCAGTATATTCACCTGGGCTTAATGAATTTGGTAATTCGGTGGCGGGGATAGCAGCATTAGAGCTGCTATCTAAAAAGCTCGATATTTCGATTTTCTAAAATACCGCAATAGGGAGCACGCACAGCTCCCTATTTATTGATCCCAGTACACTTGCTCTAGGCAGTCTTCGCGCTCTGGTAACCCACGTGATAAACGTGGAGAGTGCTGTACTAATACCTCGTAACTTGCGCGGTTAGCGTACTTACTAATTTGTGCAAGAGAAGAGTAGGTAATGGCCTTTTGTTCGTGTTTTGCTGAGTTAGCGACATTTAACTTATGATAAACGTTTGCTGATAAATCGTGTAACACGGCAGCCAACGCACAATCGCCAGCACCATTGGTGTTTTTGATTGAATCAGGCCCACCCATGAATGGCGCCGTATGGCTATACGCTTTTATCGGGTTTTCGCAATCGGATTTTTTCATTGCACGAGAAAACTCATAGCGATTAAAATCGGCAATGGCACCTGGTAATAGTGGGTACTCGGTTGCACGTTTAAAGCTCTCATCAACGTAACCGGCCATAAATAAGCCTTTTTCGCCAGCGGTACAAATAACTAAGTCTACCCAGTCAAGTGCTTTGTCTGCGGCTAATAATGGGTCTTCAAAGCCAGTAATTGCTAGCCCTTCTTCTTCGTTCATGGCAAGTATATCGACATGCTCGTTTACAAAGTTAGCCCACCAGGTTGGATCTTGCTCAATTAAAAACTTAGTGCCGAGTGTTAAAACTACCGGTACACCTGCATCGTTAGCGTATTTAACTGCTTGCATGGTTGCTTCAGTCATTGTTTCATCACCCTGTGTACGCATTAGGTAGGCGCTGATCACAAGTGCTGATGACTGCTCAATTAAGTGTTTATCGATAGACTCAGGCTTTAAGTGATTCATTAAACCGGCGCTAATTGCGAATGTACGCTCGCCTGTTTCATCAATTAAGGTAAAACAACGGCCAATAGGACCATCTACTGGTTGTAAATAGTCTAAATCAACGCGGCTTGATGTGTTACATAAAAAGCGATAGGCATAGCTGCCAATTTTTATGTTTTCACTCATAACACCGAGCAATACTGAACGGTCATCTGCTAGTACAGAGTAGTTATGCATTGTGTTACCAATGGTGCCACCGGCAAATTCGTAATCAACCATGTCGTTTAGTTTTAAACGGTCGTAAAGTGCGTTAGTAATATCGCTATCAATAACTTGCGACATTCCTCGGCGAAGTTGAAACTCGTCTAAAAAAGCCTGATCGACTTTGGCTTCAATATCAACAACGATCTGATCGATACCCGTAATGTAGCTACGTTGTAATCGCTCAGTTGCGTTTAGCTGATTAGTAAGTGGATCTTTAGCTTCCACTGGAAAATAATGTTTATGTCTGCGGCGTCCAGGAAATTTCATTTGCTACCTGTGTTGTGAGCTAAATAAAAAAAGCGTGAGATTATAGCGTAAATCACACTCTATGAGCCACGATAAACCACATTATTTTGTTTTATTTTTGCAATAATTTAATCAATTACGCATTTTAAACAGGCAAGTTGATATAATACCAAAAGAAAATTTATTTAAAGTAAGCACTATGAACGATCTAAAAAGCGATGAGTATTGGATGGAGCAGGCATTAGTTTATGCCAATAAGGCGCAGCAATTGGGCGAAATTCCGGTAGGAGCTGTCCTTGTGAAAGATAACACGCTTATTGCAGCGGGTTATAATCGTTCAATTACTGATAACGACCCCTCTGCGCACGCTGAAATGATTGCAGTGCGTGAAGGAGGGAGAGCTTTAAATAATTACCGTTTAATTGATTGCACTTTGTACGTTACGTTAGAGCCATGCTCTATGTGTGCGGGGCTGTTAGTGCATAGCAGAGTAAAGCGCCTTGTGTACGGTGCGCCTGATGCTAAAACAGGCTCGGCTGGATCTATTATGAACTTATTGCAAGAGCCGAGGCTGAACCATCAAGTAGAAGTGTTAGGTGGGGTGCTTGGTCAAACCTGTGGTAGTACTATTTCGGCGTTTTTTAAACAACGCCGAGAACAAATTAAAGCGGCTAAAAAAGCAGCTCGTCAAATTAGTGACTAGTTAGCCTTATCTGAATCTACTTCTATCATTTGCTGCATAGCAAACATACGACGACGCCAAATAATTTTTTTATGTAAGTTACGTAGCATAATACGACGTCTGGTGGCTGTTGAATGAATAATATTGCGTTTTAGTTTTTGCGTGCGTCTACGTTTTAGCATGTGTTCTCCTAATGCGTGAGAGTGAGAAAGGCACAAGATATATTAAAAATCAGGTAAATATACTATAAACACACATTAGTGATCATTTCATGACAAGTAAACAGATTTTTAATTTAGTTACTAGAGTGGTTAGGCCTGAAGGGGAAATTAGCGCCTGCTAAAACGAGGAAAGAATCGTTTAATGCCCACATTTTAATGTTTCACAGGCCTGAATAGCCCATTTAAAAACGTAAATATAAACGCTTTACTGAGACTGCTGCGTGTTATTTTCACCTTGCTTACTTTTTTCTTCAGGTGAAAGCGAAGGGGTAGGTTCGGTTTTATCGTTGTTAATACGCTCTTTGCTTGGTTGAGCTGCTTTTTCAACTTCAGGTGCTTCAGGTTCTGATTCAGGTTCTGATTCAGGTTCTGGCTCTAGGGCATTATTTTCATCAAGCCATACAAGTGCATCGTAATACCTGCGAATGTTATCAACATATTTTACCGCAACATCGCCACGCGCATAGCCGTAACGGGTTTTACGGTAATAACGTTTTTTAATTAAAAGTGGTAAGCGCTTTTTAACATCGGCCCATTTATCAGGGCTCGCCCCTTGTTGTTCGGTAATAATGCGCGCGTCGTTAACGTGACCCCAACCTACATTATAGGCTGCCAGTGCAAGCCAAGTTCTATCGGGCTGCGGGATTCTATCGGGGATGCGTTTAACGAGCTTAGCTAAGTATTTAGCTCCGCCACGGATGTTTTGCTCTGGCGCTAACCTATTTGTTACGCCCACCTGTTTAGCGGTACTGCGTGTCAGCATCATAATGCCTCTCACACCTGTAGGCGATTTAGCGCGAGGGTTCCACATAGATTCCTGGTAGCTAAGCGCAGCAAGTAAGCGCCAGTCAAGGCTACCTGCATATTGCTCAAACCAAGGCCTGTAAGTGGGGAGTGTTTCTTTTATAGCTTCTATGTATGCAAGCGTATTAACGTAGTTAAACTGGCGTACGTGCCCAAAGTACTTTTCTTCGAGCACATACAGCTGGTTACTTTGTTTTACGTCACCAAAAAAGGGCACTAGCAGTGCATAAAGCGAATCATCTTTTGATTTATTAAGGATCCAAGCTATGGGGTCATTCCGGGTAACTGAAAAGCCAATACTTAAATTTGGGTGGTAACGTCTAAACAGCGAAAGCGTGTGTGAGTCGGCGAGGGTGTAATCTATTTCGCCATCGATAACGGCTTGTAAAAGCTCCTCTTCATCGAGTTCTTCAGTTTCTTGCCAAGTTAAATCTGGGTTACTCTTTTTTATTTTTTGTAAGGTTAAAGAGTGGCTACTTTTGGCTATAACTGTAAAGTTTCCATCAAGGTCGTCAAATTCACGTGGGCGAACTCGACCTTGTTTATAAACCAACTTTTGGCTAATTGTTCTGTAAGTGGGGCCATAGCGATATTGCTGTGCACGTACTTTGTTGTAGGTAAGTCCTGAGGCTATTAAGTCTAAATCGCCGCTTTCAAGGCGCTCAAACATATCGGATAAATTAAAAAACGGCACTATTTCTAGTTCAACACCTAGGTAGTCGGCAAAAGCTTGAGATAGCTCGTATTCAAAACCTTGCTCGCCTTGGACGGCTTGGTAGTAATTGCTGGCACTGGCAAGGGTACCTACACGTATTTTATTTTGTGCTTTAATTTGGGCAAGTTGAGTTTGTTGCTCCTGCATATTACACGCACACAACAACATAACTAAAGTGATGATAATTATTAGCTTTTCTTTCAACATTAACCGCCCCATAAAGCTCATACCCCGTTATACCAAAACTTCACTATGGCGTCACTTAGCGTTTAGCTTTTATTGGTAATTTTGCTGCTGTTTATATAAATAAAAAGTTAATTTTCTGAAAAGCGCAATTTGGAGTTAAAACTCGGTGCTACATAGACTATAATGCCCGCCTAAAATATCGTTCAATCCCTAACCCCGGATGAAATTATCTATGTTGATCCTTCGTGGTGCACCAGCACTTTCAGAGTTCAGAGTTAATAAAATTTTAGCGCGTTGCAAACTATCGCAACTTCCAGTCACCAATGTATATGCCGAGTATGCACATTTTGCCGATTTAACCTCGCCTTTGAGTGTTGATGAGCAAACTAAGCTTGAAAAACTACTTACTTACGGTCCAACTATTGCCGAGCATACCCCAGCTGGCACACTTATTTTAGTTACCCCTCGCCCTGGCACCATTTCACCATGGGCATCTAAAGCAACCGACATAGCGCATAACTGTGGCCTTAAACAGGTTCACCGTGTTGAGCGTGGTATTGCTTATTACGTAGAAGGTGAACTAAGTGCAGAGCAGCTTGCTCAAGTAACGGCGTTATTACACGACCGTATGACTGAGGCAACGCATAGTGAACTTGCTTCTGCAGCGCAGTTATTCCGCAATGACTCGCCTCGCGAAATGTCATCAGTTGACATTTTAGGTGGCGGGCGCGAAGCATTGGCTGCAGCAAACGTTGAACAAGGTTTTGCGCTTGCTGATGACGAGATAGACTACTTAGTAGAAAACTTTAAAAAGTTAGGCCGTAACCCTAACGACATAGAGTTATTTATGTTTGCGCAAGCAAACTCTGAGCATTGTCGTCATAAAATATTTAATGCTGATTGGACAATTGATGGTATTGAGCAGCCTAAATCACTGTTTAAAATGATCAAAAATACATTTGAGCACAATCCTGAAAATGTGCTGTCGGCGTACAAAGATAACGCAGCAGTAATGAAGGGCTCAAAAGCGGGTCGTTTCTTCCCGAATGCGCAAGGTGAATATGCGTATCATCAAGAAGACATAGAAATTTTAATGAAGGTAGAAACCCATAACCACCCAACAGCTATAGCACCATTTTCTGGTGCGGCTACAGGCTCAGGTGGTGAAATTCGCGATGAAGGCGCAACAGGCCGCGGCTCTAAGCCAAAAGCGGGTTTAGTTGGTTTTACTGTTTCTAACTTACGTATTCCGGGTTATGAGCAACCGTGGGAAAGCGACTTTGGCAAACCTAATCGTATCGTAAATGCGCTTGATATTATGATGGACGGCCCTTTAGGCGGCGCGGCATTTAATAATGAGTTTGGACGTCCTAACTTATTAGGCTACTTCCGTACCTACGAAGAAAAAGTAACAAGTCACAATGGTGAAGAGGTGCGTGGTTACCACAAGCCTATTATGCTTGCAGGTGGTTTAGGTAATATTCGTGCTGATCATGTTCAAAAAGGGGATATTCCAGTAGGTGCAAAACTTATTGCACTAGGTGGCCCTGCAATGAACATTGGTTTAGGCGGCGGTGCAGCATCAAGCATGGCATCGGGCCAATCAAACGAAGATTTAGATTTTGCTTCTGTACAGCGTGAAAACCCAGAAATGGAACGCCGTTGCCAAGAAGTGATCGATAAGTGTTGGCAACTAGGGGATGAAAACCCAATTGCGTTTATACACGATGTAGGCGCCGGTGGTTTATCTAATGCGTTTCCTGAGCTTGTAGATGATGGTGGCCGTGGTGGTAAATTCCAACTACGTGATATTCCTAACGATGAGCCGGGCATGGCCCCACACGAAATTTGGTGTAACGAATCGCAAGAACGTTATGTACTGGCTGTTGCTGTTGAAGATTTTGATCGCTTTGAAGCCATTTGTAAGCGCGAACGTGCGCAGTACGCAGTAATAGGTGAAGCCACAGAAGAGCGCCACTTAACTGTTGCCGACAGCCACTTTGATAACAGCCCTGTTGATTTGCCGCTTGATGTATTATTAGGTAAAGCACCTAAAATGCATCGCGATGTAACTTCAAAGCAAGTCACTGGTAAGGCAATTGATGCAGAGTCGATTGATATAGCTGAGGCTGCTCAGCGTTTATTACGCTTACCTACCATTGCAGAAAAAACATTCTTAATTACCATTGGCGATCGCTCGGTTACTGGTTTAGTAGCACGGGATCAAATGGTGGGCCCTTGGCAAGTACCTGTGGCTAACTGTGCAGTTACCGCAGCAACGTACGACACTTACCATGGTGAAGCTATGTCACTGGGTGAGCGCACGCCGGCAGCACTATTAAATTACGGTGCATCGGCGCGTTTAGCCGTGGCAGAGTCACTAACCAATATTGCCTGTGCCAACATTGGTAGTCTAGAGAACATTAAGCTATCGGCTAACTGGATGGCTGCAGCAGGTCATCCTGGCGAAGACGCCGGCCTTTACGAAGCTGTAAAAGCGGTAGGCGAAGAGCTTTGTCCTGCGCTTGGTTTAACTATACCTGTGGGTAAGGATTCTATGTCGATGAAAACGACATGGAAAAACGAGGATGATAGTGCTGAGCAATCAGTTACTTCTCCGTTATCACTTATTATTACTGCTTTTGGCCGTGTTGACGACGTGCGTAAAACAGTGACTCCGCAGTTACGTACTGATAAAGGCGATACATCACTTATTTTAGTTGACTTAGGCGCGGGTAAAAACCGACTGGGCGCATCAAGCCTTGCACAGGTTTACAAGCAGCTTGGTGATGTTACTCCAGATGTTGACAGCCCTGAGCTACTTAAAGGCTTTTACAATGCCATGCAAGCACTTGTCGCTGATAGCAAGCTACTTGCTTATCATGACCGCTCAGACGGTGGTTTATTTACTACTGTAACTGAAATGGCATTTGCTGGGCACACCGGAGTGACTGTTGATTTAGCTGGGTTAACCGGGACAGACCTAGAAGCCCTTTATAACGAAGAGCTTGGCGCGGTAATTCAAGTTGCTAACAGCGATTTAGATGCCGTAAATGCTGTATTTGAACAACACGGTGTAGCTGCAATTAGCCACGTGATTGGCTCGCTTAATAGCGACGATAGCATTGTATTTAAGCGCGGTGAGCAAACTGTACTTAATCATACTCGTACTGAATTACGTACTATTTGGGCCGAAACAACGTACCAAATGCAAGCACGTCGTGATAACCCTGATTGTGCTAAGCAAGAGTTTGATGCCAAGTTTGATGCAAAAGATCCAGGCTTAAACGTAAAACTTAACTTTGACTTAAACGAAGATATAGCCGCACCGTACATTGCAACGGGCGCTAAGCCGCAAATGGCTATTTTACGTGAGCAAGGCGTTAACTCGCATTTAGAAATGGCTGCTGCGTTTAACCGTGCTGGTTTTGCCGCTGTTGATGTACACATGAGCGATATCCTCGAAGGGCGTTTAACCCTTGAGCAATTTAAAGGCTTAGTGGCATGTGGTGGTTTCTCTTACGGTGACGTATTAGGCGCCGGTGAAGGCTGGGCTAAGTCTATATTGTTTAACGATATGGCACGCGATCAGTTCCAAAACTTCTTCCACCGTGAAGACACCTTTAGCTTAGGTGTGTGTAATGGTTGTCAAATGTTATCAACATTGAAAGAGTTAATTCCGGGTACTGAGCATTGGCCACGTTTTGTAACAAATAAGTCAGAGCGTTTTGAAGCACGCTTTAGCTTAGTTGAAATACAAGAAAACCCGTCTGTGTTCTTTAATGGAATGGCTGGGTCGCGTATGCCAATTGCTGTATCTCATGGTGAAGGCCATGCAGAATTTGCAAACGATGCTGCCACTAAAGCTGCGCTTGAAAGCGGCACTGTTGCGGTTAAATTTGTAGATAACTACGGTAATCCGACAACGCAATACCCGGCTAACCCGAATGGTTCACCAGAGGGTATTACCGGTATTACCTCTACTGATGGCCGTGCCACTGTAATGATGCCGCACCCTGAGCGTGTGTTCCGCGCTGTTGCTAACTCGTGGCACCCAGATGAGTGGAAAGAGGATAGCCCATGGATGCGTATGTTCCGCAACGCACGTAAAAATGTAGGTTAAAAACGACATATACAAGTTAGATTCATAATCTAGCTGTAAAATAAAAAAGGCTGCACTGTGCAGCCTTTTTTGATTGCGTAGATTTAAAATTACGATAGTTTGTAAGGTATAAATAAAAGCTTATAAGGACAGTATGTTAAAGCGCGTTGGTTTAATTATGGGGGCTGTATTGCTAAGTATAGTTTTGCTTGGCTATGCATTTCGTTTGCCACTATTACAATGGGCAGTAGCGCCTGAGCTTGAAAAAGCAGGTGTTACCTTAAGCTGCTTAGATTTTTCGCTTACGAGTAAGTTAAATGTGCACGTACAAAAAGCCTGTTTAAGTTACCAAAATCAAGAGCTTACTCTTACAGGTATTACTGCTAATACCAAGCATGTTAAAGTTAAACACGCAGTACTTAATGTAAATCCATTTCCTCAAAGTAGTAAAACAAGCACTGCTGCCACAATTTTAGATTTAGCGCTTCCTGAAAAAAGGCCAACAATTACAGTTGAGCATTTAACTATACACAGTGCGCTTTTAAAGCGCCCGCTAATGCTAAATATCACCGAGCCCACGCTTAACCAGTTTGTAGTCAATGGTGATTTAAACGCAAGCGCAACGCTTTACAATAATAAGGTACAAGGGCAGCTTAAAGTTAATGATGGATTATTGAAGCAACTACTTAAAACAGATAATGAGCTATTAAGTGGACTTAGCTTTAATGCAGCGCAGGCATTTAGCTTTAACGGGGTAGAGGCAAGCCTTAGTGGTGATTTACAAGCCCAGTATGACTATAAAATACAAAGCTGCGATATAACAAACAGCTCCAAAGGTGTGCTAAGTGCTACCTATAATTTAAATAGCCAAAACCTTGAGCTTGACCCAAGCACGCTTAAAAACAATGTAAAACTTAGTAATAACTGCCAATCTCTTATTCCTGAAAGTGCCTACAAGTCATTTGCTGTAAAGCAGCTTCCACTTAATTGGCAATGGGCTTTAGCTAAACCAATTAACTTTGCACATAACAACCTAACCTTACCGTTAATAACGCTCAAAAGCGCAGAGCAAGCCAAGCAAAATATAGATATAACGTTTACAGATACGTTTATAAATACTGCTGCACCGTTACAAAGCGCCCGCACACAGCTAAAGGCACAGCTACATACGGATGAAATAGACGCTATAACGCTAAATACGCAGCTTAAAAACGCTCAATTAAGCGGTAATTACGATATTGCGCTTACCGCTTTGCCTGAATTTTTACCGGCTGAGGCTAATAATATTAAAGCCAAGGGGGATTTTACAGTTACTCAACTTATTGACTTTAAGCCAGAAGGTAGCGCACGTATTGAGTTAAGCTTTGATAGCGCAGCTGCTTATGGCAGCGCTCTTAACGGCTACACAGGTAACCTTGAAGCAAGTATGAATGAAAAGCTCGATGCAAAAGTAACGCTTAAAAGTAAGCTTAAAAGCGTGCAATACAACGAGTATAAACTCACCGGTATTAATAACACCCTTAGTGTAAGGGCAAGCTTAGGTGTGGGAGAGTTATTTGCTCACTTAAATGCAAGCACCCAAATAAATACACTCACTAGTCCAAATGTCGATTTAAATACTATAAACGTAACGTCAACTGGGCTGCAAAGTCGCGCGCTTAAAGCGTCTCATCATGTATTTGTAAATGGTGTTGAGCTGGTGGCCAATCATCATGTTTCAAAGGTAGCGCATCCGTTTGAAGTGATTATACCAGAGCAAAGTGTGCTTTCGTTAAATTCAATCGTTAGCCAATTTGAACCGTTAGCTCAGCTAACCCAAGGAAAATTGGGTGGGCGTATAAGTGGTGATGTGAATTTACAAAAAGCAAATTTTACTTTAACGATGACTGATACCAGTGCACTTTATAACGACTACTTAGCTAATCAATTTAGTATGCAGCTAGGTGGGCAGTACGATTCAGGGCAGCTTAATGTTGCCCCTACTACCTTTAATCTTAATGAATTACGTGCAGGCGCTGTAGTTAAAAGTATCACTGGTAATATTAAAGTGGTTAATAATAGCGCGCAGGCCTTTGATGTTGAAGGCGATATTTTTGGTGGTAAATTTTCTTTAGATAAATACACGCTTTTAAAGCAGCAGCAAACAGCTAATGTTACGTTTGAAAATGTTGATGCCAGTAAATTAATAACGCTTGACGATAAGTCGGGTATTACCCTAACAGGTAGGCTAAAAGGGTCGTTGCCGTTTTATTTTGATGACACAGGGGTTGAGGTAAAAAATGGCAGCCTAACCAATCAAGGTCAAGGGAAGCTTATTATTAGTAATAACGAAGCGTTTGACGCTGTTATGCGCCAGCAACAAGAGTTACAACCTGTGCTTGGGTTGCTAAAAAACCTTGATATACAAAAGCTTAATAGTACAGTAGCACTTAAAAGTGATGGCTGGTTAAACTTAGGTGTTAACTTACAAGGCTTTAATGAGCCAGAGCAGCAACAAGTTAACTTTAATTATAATCACGAAGAAAATGTGTTTACGTTGCTAAGAGCGCTTAGACTGAGCGACGAAATAACGCAAAAAGTTGAGCAGCAATACTCTAAAAAAGGAAACTAATGATGAAAAATTTGTTGAGCATTAAGGCCGTTATTGCACTTGCTGCTATTAGCGCTTTAAGCGCATGTACCCACAGAGTAGAGGTGGCAGCGAAAGAGCCGATAACGATCAATCTAAATGTAAAAGTAGATCACGAAATTCGAGTAAAAGTAGATAAAGAACTCGATAACTTATTCAGTGACGACAGTGAATTATTTTAGGAGCTAAATGATGACTATAAAAAATAAATTAAGTATTGCTACTCTAGTAAGTGCGGTATGTTTGTCGTTTTCGGCGTGGGCTATTAGTTTAGATGATGCTAAAAACCAAGGCTTAGTGGGTGAAGATAGCTCAGGTTACTTAGGGCTTGTGGTACAAAACAGCGAGGCAAAAGCCGTGGTTGAGGAAATTAACGCTAAACGTAAAGCACAGTATTTAAAGCTGGCTAAAAAGAACGATTTATCGCTGGCACAAGTAGAAGCACTCGCGGCAGCTAAAACAATCGAAAAGACCAAAAGTGGCCACTATATTGAAGTGAATGGTAACTGGGTTAAAAAGTAATACAAGCAGCTAAACATATTACTTAAAAACCGAGCGTTTAGGCGCTCGTTTTTTTTATATTTGCTAAAAGTTGCTGCCAAAAGTCGAATCCTTTGCGCCTTGCAAGCTTTATATTGTGCTCTGGTATAGATTCAGGCTCGTTATAGTTATCAAGCGCTTCGCTCATACTCAGTTCGCGAATTAAATGCAGTGTAGGGTAGGGTGCTCGGTTGGTGTAATTTGCCGGATCATCTTCATTGCTGTCGGCAAATACGTAATCGGGGTGAAAATTAGCAATTTGGTATTTACCTTCAAAGCCTTGCGCTACCAGTAAGGCATTGGCTAAATCGACTAAATCTAAAAAGTCTTCAAAATCGCTAAAGCCGTTATCAAACAGTATTAATGTGGTTTCGCGCTCTGGATTTTGATCAAGCTGCACACACTGCTCTAGCATGTCCATTACAGCGTCATCAATTTTTATTGCAGGGCTAAGCACATAATGAATACAGTTGTTTTCTACTTCTTTACGGGCAAATGGGCAAAAGTTATATTTTACAATAACGGATGATACCCACTCGCGGGTTTGGGCAATTGCTTGATGAGTCATGCTTTTGGCTCTAAATACTGATTTATAATGGTTAATGTTTTTTCAATGGCGCCTTGGTTTTTTACAACACATTGCTGCGCTTTAATACCCAAGCTTTGGCACGCTTTGGTGTTTTGGCTTAAATTAATTAATTGTTTAGCAAGCTCATCGGTATTTTCAACAACGACAGCCCCTTTAAGTTTAATTAGCTCAGGGTAGATATGATCAAAATTATACGTGTGTGGGCCTGTAATAACACCAACCGAAAAAGCAGCAGCTTCAAGTGGGTTGTGCCCACCTCGGCGAATTAAACTGCCGCCTATGTAACTTACATTCGCTGCGCCATATAAACACTGTAGTTCGCCCAGTGTATCAGCTAATAGTACTTGCTCGTTTTGATAGTTATTGTTGCTGCGACTACTAAAGCTAAGTGGGCTTTGAGTTAGCGTATCGGCTACTTTATCAAATTGCTCAGGGTGGCGCGGTGCTATAACTAAAAGTGCATTAGGGTATTTTTTTAATAGCTGCTGATGGGCGTTTAATATCATTTCGTGTTCAAGCGGGTGAGTGGAGCCTGCCACCCATACAAAACGTTCTTTGGTTTTATATTCGGCTTTAAGATTTGCAACTTTAGTTAGTTGCTCATTGCTTGGCGTAATGTCGAATTTTATTGAGCCTGTAACATGGCTTTTTGAAAGGGGTAAACCAAGTTCAATAAAGCGCTTAGCATCATTTTTATTATGACTTGCAAGCACTGAAATTGAACGCATAATTATATGCGTTAACCCTGCCACCTTTTGATACCCTTGTTGCGATTTTTCGCTTAGGCGAGCATTAAGCACTAATACCGGAATAGTCTTTTTATGGCTTATTGCCATTAAATTAGGCCACAGCTCAGTTTCTAAAATACACAGTGCTTGTGGATTTACGCGCTTTAAAAATCGAGCGCTCGAAACTGCAAAGTCTATAGGTAAATAACAACACGCCACGGTATTTTTAAATTGTTCACTAATTTGCGCACGCCCGGTAGGAGTATTGCAGGTAATAAGTATATTAAGCTGCGGGTGTTGTTTTTGCAGAGCTTTAATCAGTGGCGCTGCAGCAAGGACCTCACCTACAGAAGCGCAGTGGAACACAACCGGTTTAGCGCTATTATTAAATAAGTGTTTGCTAATAAAACCAAAGCGCTCTTTAAAGTGCGCGCGGTAGCCTTTATTTTTTTTACCTCTTAGTACATACAAGTAAAATACAATCAGAGGGCTAATTAAAATTAAAGCGAGTGAGTAAAAAATGCGTGCCATACTGAACTTTTATTAAGGTAAGTGGCGCTAGTTTAACGCGAAAGTGATAATTTCTGAACATGTGAAGCACTAAATTATAATTCAGTTCAGCTATATTCCCATAAAATACACACAACTAAATAAAACTATGGAATAATGGATTTAATTTTTTCCTGCCATTTCAGTTCCTAGAGGAATTTTTCATGTCAATTATCGATTCTGTGGCAACAAGCTACGTTGAAAGTTTAAACCGTCATCAAGCCTTATTTGAAACGATGGAGGCTTATCATCAAGAGTCTATGCAATTATTAGAAGCGTGCCACAGTGCATTGCAAGCTGGTGGTAAGGTTATTTGGTTTGGTAACGGCGGCAGTGCTGCCGATGCACAGCATTTAGCAGCCGAATTTGTTGTGCGTTATAAGTTAGAGCGTGGCCCACTTGCCTCAATGGCGCTGACCACAGATACCTCAATATTAACTGCGCACAGTAACGACTACCACTTTGATACGGTATTTGAACGCCAAGTTCAGGCTTTATGTAAACCAGAAGATTTAGTGATTGGTTTAACAACCTCAGGTACCAGCGCCAATATTAATTTAGCACTGGAAGCGGCTAACAAAATTGGCGCGTTTACGGTTGCCTTAACTGGACGCGAGGGCGGTAAAGTAAAAGACATTGCTAAATTGCCCATTATTATAAAAAATGATGAAACAGCCCGTATCCAAGAGGCACATATGTTTATTGGCCATTGGTTATGTGAAGCTATTGATATGGTTGTTGCGGAGCAGCAGTAATGGATTTATCGCTATTAAAAAACTTATCTAAAGCGCGTATTTTAGTTGTGGGCGATGTCATGCTAGACCGATACTGGTACGGCGATACAGGGCGTATTTCGCCTGAGGCCCCAGTACCCGTTGTTAAAGTAAGCAAGTTTGAAGATAAAGCGGGTGGTGCTGCAAATGTTGCAAAAAACATTGCTAGGCTTGATGCCAAAGTGGGCTTACTTGGTTTAATTGGTGAAGATGAAAGCGGGCAAATCTTAGAAACCATTTTAAAGGGTGAAAAAATACATTCACAGCTTGTTAGTGTATGCGATTTACCCACTATTTCTAAAATGCGTGTAATTAGCCGCCATCAACAACTTGTGCGCCTAGATTTAGAAGAGACCTTTAGCGAGCAGCATAGCCAGTTGTTATTAAACCGTTTAGAGCTGGTGCTTGATGATTACGACTTTGTGGTATTTTCTGATTACAGCAAAGGCTCGCTGAGCTTAATTAAAGAAATGGTTAGCGTTGCTAAAACGGCGGGTAAAACTGTACTTATAGACCCTAAATCGCCCGATTTACACTTATACGAAGGCGCAGACTATATTACCCCTAATTTACATGAATTTAATTTGGCTGGGGGGAAAACAGGCTCTGAAGAAATATTAGCACAAAGCGCGCGTGAGCTAATTAGTAAAAATGGTATTAAAGCTATGCTACTTACACGCTCTGAGCAAGGTATGTCATTAATTAATGCCGATGAAAAACACGACTTTGCAGCGCAGCAGCTAGAAGTAAGTGATGTAACTGGCGCAGGCGATACTGTTATAGCCACGCTTGCGGTGATGCTCGGGGCAGGTATGGAGCCTAAAGATGCGGTAGAAATTGCTAATTTAGCCGCAGGCATTGTAGTAAGTAAATTGGGTGCGGCAACGGTTTCACCAGAAGAGCTTAGCCAAAAGCTTGGCCAATACTTGCACATCAATGGCGAGCACTACCAAACTCCGTTTGACGATGTATTGCAACACATTGAGTTTGCTAAACAAAATGGCGAAACGATAGTGTTTACCAATGGCTGTTTTGATATTTTACACGCAGGCCACGTACGCTATTTAGCCCAAGCTAAAGCGCGTGGAGATAGACTCGTTGTTGGTTTAAATAATGATGATTCAATTACGCGTTTAAAAGGCCCTGAGCGCCCTATAAATCCACTTGATGAGCGCGCAATGGTATTAAGTGCACTTGCCTCTGTGGATTGGGTAATTCCCTTTGGCAGCGCGGACGAAAACGACACACCGGCTAAATTAATCGAGCAAATAAGCCCCGATATTTTAGTTAAAGGTGGTGATTACACCGTAGAGCAAATAGCTGGCGCCGATCATGTGCTACGCCATGGCGGCAAAGTAGAAGTGCTGACATTTTTAGATGGTTGTTCAACCTCTAAGGTGATTAGCAAAATAAAGCAGTAATATTTGCTGATTAAATAAAAAAGGGTTGAAAACGCAGTTTTCAACCCTTTTTTTGTTATAAATAGCAGCATTTAAAATGCTATTTTTAAATATACGGTTTAAAAATTATATTCGTACTTAGCAAACGCTGATGTGTCGTTTTCTGCGCCATCGTTGTTTGATGCAAAAGCGCCGAGCGTTAAGCGCCCGCCCATAGCCAGCTGCCTGTAGCGTAGCTCAACTTGTTTTGAGTTATAACCGGTTTTGGTAATTGTATTACCTAAATCGGGGTTACTAGGGTAACGGTCAAGATTATCGCTGTTGTAATCCACACTACGTAGTTTTACTTGCCAGTCATCGCCATTTGAAAGCTGACCTAAAAGTGTTAATACCACTGACTGCGCATCGTTATCAAAGGTTGAGCCAATAGTGCGGCCGTGGTAACGATAGCCCGATTTATAATCGGAGTGTTCGTAGTAGCAGTTTTCATTGGTTGATTCGGCCGAGCACGATACACCTGTATCTATGTATTCAACGTTAACGAGCACATTTTGATTGTAAATGCGCTGCGTAGTTTGTACGCCAAATAAGTACGCTCTGTCGGCTGGTTTGAATTGCGAGCTGGCATCTTCGCCAATTGTACTTGCGTAGATTGCATAGGGGTGACTAAATAAAGTGTCAGACCAACGCACATCTATGCCTGCAAGCTGATTACCAATTTTAGACTCCAGTGAGCTATCACAACTTTCATTGCCATCAATACAATTAGTTTGCCCAGTAATAACATCAATAAAATCACCTGCTGAGCTTGGTTGGCCTTCACCGGCCCACTGCGCAGACCAACTTAAAGCAATTTCAAGCTGTTGCATCGGGCGAAAGTTAACACGGCTGCTCCAAAGCAGCGCATCAGGAATAACACGGGTCGATTCTAACTTTGCCATTTGCGCGGTAAAGCTCCATTGCCCAAGCCAACTTAACCAAGGCGTTTCAAACGCTGTGCTTTGTTCACGGGTTACACTTAGTGCCGGCAGTGGCTTTGCATTACCCGACATAATTAAACTGTTATCAACACCTGGGCCCCAAAACTGCTCTACGGCACCGGCTCTAAAAATCCAATTGCCCAAGCGGTAGGCTAAGTAGCTATCGTCAAATGAGGTATCGTTACAATCTTCAAGTGCTTGTTCGTTAGTGGCTATATCATCGGTTGTTTTGCCATCAACTAAGCATTGCTTACCATCGTTACGGTAATTAATGGCTACCTTCGCCGCAAAGTTATCGCCGAGGTAGGCGTAGGCCGCAGAAAGCTCAGATTCTTGTGTGTTGGTTGCCCCAAAGCTGGTGGCTATAATTGGGTCTGATGCGGCAAACGCTGAGAGTTGTACACTGTGCGAGCTGCTGTTTTCTGACTTATAACGATGTTTTACACGAAGCAGTGCATCTTGCAGGCTGGGAGATAAAAGTTCAAGCTTGCTCGATTCTAGCTCGCCAATAAAGCTTTTCCACATTAGCGGGTAGGTGGTTACAGGCGCTAAAATAACACCGGCATCAGCCAGTTGTTGAATGTCGGCACGTAGACCGTAATCGTCTGGCTTTACCCAGGGCTCTGCAGTTACTGATGCGCTCATAGCGCAAAAAAGAGAAGAAAGTAGAAAGATTCTGTTTCGCAAAGTTCAGATCCTTGTGATTAAGATTGCGGCTAAGTTTACCAATCTAACATGGCTATTGCAGTAAATAATCTATTTTATGGCGTTAAATTTGTGTATAAAAATGTAACCTAGCTATCGTAAAAACAATGGGATTGATATACTGCTGCGCAAATAGGAAATAGAGAATGCAATGAGCAACAAACGACTTTTATTTATACCCGTATCATCGCCACAAGGAATAGGTGAATACATGCGCTCGTTGCTGCTAGCCCAAAGCCTTGAAAGTGAATGTCTAGATTCACTGACCATCCATTTTGTTTTAAATAAGCACGCGAACTACGCTAAAAACTGCCCATATGATACCACCTTGCTTGAGCGCTCTGCGACTAAAGAGCGCGATAAAGTGTGTGAAGTTATAGCCGATTTTAAACCTGACATTGTAATATTTGATTGTGCAGGGCGCGCTGCTCACATGAAAGCTGCAAAAAAAGTGGGTGCCAAAGTGGTGTTTATTTCTCAGCATGCGAAAAAGCGAGCGAAGGGCTTAAAACTTAACCGTATCAACTTAATTGATAGCCATTGGGTGGTGCAGCCCGATTACTGCATTGAACCGCTGAGCTGGGCTGAAAAAGTTAAAATAGATATGTTTTCTTTGGCTATGCCTAAAAATGTGGGCCCTTACATAGCATTTTCATCAGCGTGCGATACCAAACAGGTGTTAAAAAAGTATCAGCTTGATGAACAAGGCTACTTTATTGTGAGTGCAGGCTCTGGCGGTCATGTGCTAGATAATCAAAACTGTGCGGATGTATTTTTTGCCGCCGCAGAGCAAATTTCATTGCAAACAGGGTTAAAGGCGGTGGTGGTATTTGGCCCTAATTATAATAAAGCGTTGCCAGCATCAAATACGGTTATAAATTTGGATACGTTAGAAAATAGTGAGTTTTTGTCGCTTATGGAGCAAGCTAAATTTGCATTGTTAAGTGCTGGCGACACGCTATTGCAGGCGGTTGCTGTTAAAACGCCTGCTGTGGCATGTGCTATTTCAAAAGATCAAACACAGCGCCTAGCAAGTTGCGCCACAACTGGCGTGGTAATTAAAGCAAACTTTGAGATTGAAGACATAGTAAATAAAGCCAGCGCTTTACTAATAGAGCCGCATTTTAACCAGCTACTAGAAAAATACTCTTTGCTTGAAAGCGCGCATAGCTATGAAGAAATAACGCAAGGGGTTAAAAGCATGCTGATGGTTGCCGATAGATGAATATAGTGATTGTAATAGACTCGTTAGCGGGTGGTGGCGCCGAAAAAGTGATGCTAACCCTTGCTCAGCAGCTAGTAAAAACGCATAGCGTTACTATTTTATCGTTGGCTAATAAATATGAATACACGATCCCTGCGAATATAAAGGTTGAAAGTCTATTCAGTGATAAAGCCACTAAAGTGGATCGTTTTTGGAAAATAAATAAAAGTGTAGCAAAACTAGAGGCGTGGTTTAATAACAAACAAAAACAAACTGGCCCCATAGATTTAGTACTTAGCAATTTAGATAGAAGCAATAACTTATTGGCTAAAAGCCAGATTAAAAATGTTCACTTTGTTATGCATAACTCTGTTAATGCAGAGCTAGCGAGGCAAAAAAAGTTAGGCCCGTTTTCTTATTACTATCTTAAAAAGTCAAAGCAAAACTTAAACGGAAAATCCTTGGTGTGCGTGTCTAAAGGGGTAGAGCAAGAAATTACCCAAGGGCGTTTAATTAGCCCAAGCGCCATCACAACTATTTATAATCCCTTTAATTTATTGGATATAAAGCGCCTCTCAAATGAGGTTAATACGCAAATTCCACAATCGCCGTATGTTATTCATGTAGGGCGATTAGCTAAACAAAAGCGCCACGATATTTTATTTTCGGCATTTGCAAAGCTTGATAAAAAATACAAATTAGTCCTTTTATGTAATAAGCCTAGCAAAGCATTTAAGCTTGCAAAAACGTATGGTATTGAGGGACAACTTATAGTGCCAGGGTTTGAACAAAATCCGTATAACTGGATTAAGCAGGCTGAGGCATTAGTATTAAGCTCTGATTTTGAAGGGCTCCCTACAGTGTTAATTGAAGCATTAGCTGTTGGCACGCCTGTAGTAAGTACTAACTGTACGTTTGGACCGAGCGAAATTTTAACAAACGACTTGGCTAAATATTTAGCGCATGTAGGGCATAGCGATGAGCTAGCGGCTAAAATTGAGCTGGTTTTAAATACTAAGCCTAATGTAGATAATGCCGACATTTTGCAAAAGGTAACGGCCGAACAAGTTGCTAAGCAATACCTAGCTTTGTGTGGTTAATTGCTCTTTATAAATAGCCAACAAAGTTTGCCAGTCATTACTTTGCCAATAAAAAGCGTTGTTACGTCCTTGCTCTTTTAAAAATGAGCGCTCTAAACGTGCCATATTACTTTGTTGCCATTGCTTATTTAATGGTTTTATTTCGCCGCGATCAAAGTCGATAATATAAACCTCGCCCGTTTCATTAAATAAAATATTATTTATATTCAAATCAGCGTGGTACACACCTTTTGAGTGAAATAGCGCAACAGTATTGGCAATGCGCTTGAGCTCATCTTCTGTTAGTGGGCGTTCAATTAAAATATCGAGCAGGCTTTTAGCCCCTTTTACAGCCTCTGTAATTATATCGCCACGATAAATTAAGCCTGTGGTTGTTACCTTGGCGGCAATGGGTTTTGGTACATTTAAGCCAAGCTCAATAAGCCTTATCATTAAGCTGAATTCTTTATACACACGGGTGTTTTTAAGCCCAGGGTAGAGGTACTGATCGCTTAACAACTTGCCAACTAAACCGCCGCGCCAGTAGTGCCTAAGTACAGCGGTTAAATTATCGTGTTTAAAAAACCAGGCTGTGGCGCGGCCTTTTTTAGCACCGACTATTTTATTTTGCTGTTGCCAATAATCTGCATCAAACCAGTTTAAATCAACCTCGTTAAAATAATCTGGGTGGCTTAAAATAGTGTGCTTACCTTGCGTTAGTGTTTTAAACATAGCTCGTTAAAATAATTAAATAATGCGTGTATATTAACGTGTTTTATAGCACAGCATAAGTGCTTGCATTAGTACGAGTATAATTTAAGATCGCAGTCTATTATTTAAAGCCAAAGTGGAACGCGTGACTCAAGTGCCTAATTACTCCTCAATTTGTATTTTAAGACTCTCTGCCATTGGTGATGTGTGTCATGCCGTTAGTGCTGTACAAGCCATTCAAAAAGCACACCCCAATGCAAAAATAACGTGGGTAATGGGTAAAATAGAAGCCATGTTACTTGCCGATTTACCTGGGGTTGAGCTGGTGGTTTTTGATAAAAAACAAGGTAAGGATGCACTTAAAAAGTTAGCACATTCTTTTAAAGGGCAGCAGTTTGATGTGCTGCTTAATATGCAAGTCGCATTAAGAGCTGGCTTTGTTGCACGCTGTATTCCGGCTAAAGTAAAAATAGGCTTTGATTGGGCACGTTCAAAAGAATTACATAGCTTGTTTATAAATAAACGAATAGCCCCACAAAAAGAAGCGCATGTGCTAGAGGGATTTAAAGGCTTTGCGGGCGCCATTGGAGTTAAAGACTATTCACCTACCTGGGATATGCCTTATACCTTAGCGGATGAGAACAAAGCAGATGCATTATTAGGGCCTACGTATTTGGCAAATAAGTTATTGGTAATATCTCCTGCGGCCAGTAAAGCACAGCGAAACTGGTTGCCTGAGCGCTATGCTGCCCTTGCTGATTACGCGCATGAGCAAGGCTTCAACGTGGTACTAACGGGCGGCCCAACTGAGCTTGAGATTAATTTAGCTAATCAAATTATAAAACACAGTCACTGTACTATTTTAAACTTAGTCGGTAAAACAAAACTTAAAGAGCTGTTATGTGTGCTTAAGCGCGCTGATTTAGTATTAGCCCCCGATACCGGCCCTGCACATATGGCGGTAACGGTAGGTACGCCGGTTATTGGTTTATATGCGCATTCTAATCCTGCACGTACAGGCCCTTATTTATATCAAGACTACGTAGTTGAGGTGTATAATCAAAATCTGCTAAAGCAAACGGGTAAAACAGCTCAACAATTGCCTTGGGGTACGCGCGTTAAGGGAGATGACCTTATGAGCCAAATAAGCGTAGACAGTGTTAAAGCTATGTTTGATCATGTGGTACAAAAAGAGTCTATAAAATGAGTGTAACAGAAAAAACCAAAGCACTTTTTTTAGACCGAGATGGCGTGGTAAATATTGATCATGGCTATGTGTATCAAAGTGAAAAATTTGAATTTATAGACGGTGTGTTTAGTACCTGTAAAACATTTTATGATGCAGGTTATAAAATTATCATAGTAACTAATCAATCGGGAATAGGGCGAGGTTACTACACTGAAGATGACTTTTTAGCTTTAACTCAGTGGATGAAAACACAATTTAGTAAGCACAATATTAAAATTACAGATGTGTATTTTTGCCCGCACCATCCCAAAAAAGCGATAGCGCAATATTTAAAACAGTGCCAGTGCAGAAAACCAGCTCCAGGTATGCTGTTACAAGCTATGCAAGAGCATAATATTGACCCTTCGAGCAGTGTTATGGTGGGTGATAAACTTAGCGATATGCAAGCGGCACAAAAAGCGGCTATTAGCACGCGAGTGCTAGTTCGCTCTGCCCAACAATTTAACGAAACCGCTAAACAATACGCCGATTTAGTGATTGACTCTATTAACGATTTACCAGCACACTACTTGGCATAAGGTGCGTTTATATTTTCGCAACTAAAGTGTTAAGTATTGCTGCCATTACCTGTATTAGCGACGAGCTGCAAACAGTGCATTTTACTTGTTAAACTTTTACAATACACCCCAACATAAACAGTGGCTTTAATGTTGTTGTTTACCCGTTCATTTAATTGGAGACTACAGATGAGAGCATCTGCTTTTTTTAGCCAACTACAAGAGCAAATTGAAGACGTTAAAGCGCAAGGTTTGTATAAAAGTGAGCGTATTATTACCTCGCAGCAACAAGCTCAAATAGAAGTTGCATCTGGCGATAAAGTTATTAATTTTTGTGCTAACAATTACTTAGGCTTAGCAAATAGCCCTGAGCTAATTAAAGCAGCGCAAGGTGGTTTAGATGACCATGGCTTTGGTGTTGCCTCAGTGCGTTTTATTTGTGGCACGCAAGATATTCATAAAACACTAGAGCAAAAAATTAGCGCGTTTTTAGAAACCGAAGATACAATTTTATACTCGTCTTGTTTTGATGCTAATACGGGCCTATTTGAAACTATTTTAGGCGCTGAAGATGCTATTATTTCTGACTCTCTAAATCACGCATCAATTATTGATGGCGTACGCTTATGTAAAGCTAAGCGTTTTCGTTATGCTAATAACGATATGGAGGATCTTGAAAAGCAACTTATTGCAGCTGATGAAGCGGGCGCTAAAACAAAATTAATTGCCACCGATGGCGTGTTTTCTATGGATGGCGTAATTTGTAACCTTGAAGCTGTGTGTGACCTTGCTGATAAGTATGATGCATTAGTGATGGTTGATGACTCACATGCGGTAGGCTTTGTTGGAGAAAACGGTAAAGGCACGCCTGAGTACTGTAATGTGCTTGACCGTGTAGACATTATTACCGGTACGCTAGGTAAAGCGCTGGGCGGTGCATCAGGCGGTTATACATCAGGTAAAAAAGAAATTGTTGAATGGCTACGTCAGCGTTCGCGCCCTTACTTATTCTCAAATTCATTAGCCCCTTCAATTGTAACTGCGTCAATTAAAGTACTCGAAATGCTTGAAAATGGTGGCGAGTTACGCGCTAAACTTTGGTCAAATGCTAAATATTTCCGTGAGCAAATGGAAGCCGCTGGCTTTACGTGTGCGGGTAAAGATCATGCCATTATTCCTGTAATGCTTGGCGATGCTAAAGTTGCTTCATTAATGGCAGACAAACTACTCGCTGAAGGCATTTATGTAACCGGTTTTTCGTTCCCTGTTGTGCCAAAAGGCCAAGCGCGTATTCGTACACAAATTTCTGCTGCGCACAGTATTGAACAACTAGACACCGCAATTGCTGCCTTTACCCGTATTGGTAAAGAAATGGGCGTTATTTAATTTTTTATAAACCGAAGTATTGCTTCGGTTTTTTAGTTGAGTGTTAACTATGAAAGCTTTATCAAAATTAAAAGCCGAAACCGGCATCTGGATGACCGACGTACCCAAGCCTGAAGTAGGGCATAACGATCTACTCATTAAGATTCGTAAAACTGCGATTTGTGGCACCGACGTTCATATTTATAAATGGGATGAGTGGTCACAAAAAACCATTCCGACCCCTATGGTCGTAGGCCATGAGTACGTGGGTGAAGTGGTTGATATGGGCCAAGAAGTACGTGGCTTTGCAGTAGGTGACCGCGTATCTGGCGAGGGGCATATTACGTGTGGGCATTGTCG
This sequence comes from Pseudoalteromonas sp. 2CM41L, assembly GCF_023161905.1. NCBI lineage: Bacteria > Pseudomonadati > Pseudomonadota > Gammaproteobacteria > Alteromonadales > Pseudoalteromonadaceae > Pseudoalteromonas > Pseudoalteromonas sp. 2CM41L. The sequence goes on along the minus strand of NZ_JALNTN010000011.1, from coordinate 117,869 downwards.
TAACTGTCGTGCTGGTCGTGTGCATTTGTGCCGAAATACAACCGGTGTAGGCGTTAACCGCGAAGGCGCATTTGCAGAATATTTAGTTATTCCGGCCTTTAATGCGTTTAAAATTCCTGACAATATTTCTGACGAGCTTGCGTCTATTTTTGACCCGTTTGGTAATGCTGTGCACACCGCTTTATCGTTTGATTTAGTGGGTGAAGATGTGCTTATTACAGGGGCAGGACCAATTGGTATTATGGCGGCGGCCGTTGCTAAGCATGTGGGTGCTCGCCATGTTGTGATTACCGATGTTAACGAATACCGTTTAGAGCTTGCGCGTAAAATGGGCGCTACACGAGCCGTAAACGTTGCGAATGATAAGCTTGAAGATGTAATGAATGAGCTAGGTATGACTGAAGGCTTTGATATTGGCCTTGAAATGTCAGGTGTGCCAAGCGCCTTTAATTCTATGTTAAATAACATGAACCATGGTGGCAAAATTGCCATGTTGGGTATTCCACCATCAGATATGGCCGTAGATTGGAATAAAGTTATATTTAAAGGCTTAGTGATCAAAGGTATATATGGTCGCGAGATGTTCGAAACGTGGTACAAAATGGCAAGCTTGATTCAATCAGGCCTTAATTTAGACCCTATTATTACGCATCAATATTCGGTAGATGACTTCCAAGCTGGCTTTGATATGATGATTTCAGGTCAATCTGGTAAAGTAATTTTAAACTGGGAATAGTTTAAAGTTTGCATACAGAGGCGGCTTAAGCCGCCTTTTTATTATATTTTTAAAAGAGATTTCAATGGCATTTAAACATATATCTATAGCACAAACGCACGAATTGCTTGATAAAGAAGATGTAGTGATCGCAGATATACGCGATCCTAACTCGTACCAAGCAGGGCATATTCCTGGCTCTGAAGCGCTTTCAAATGCCAATATAGCTCAGTTCATGATGGAAAAAGAGTTCGATCAGCCCATTATTATTGTTTGCTACCACGGCATGAGCTCACAAGGTGCGGCTAGTTATTTAGTAGAGCAGGGCTTTGAAGATGTATATAGCATGGATGGTGGCTTTACGGCTTGGGAAGCGGCTTACAGCGAGAAAGTGGAACGATGATTGAGCTAGGTAGTTTAAGTAATCCTCGTGCCGCACAGGGCTTTATAGATTATTTAAAAAGCCAAGGCTTAGAAGGGCAACTGCGCAGCGCTGATGGCAATAATGTTATTATTTGTGTTGCGGGCGAGCACTTTCATCAAGTGCAACCTTTGTGGGCTGAATTTGTACAAAACCCCAATCATGAGCGTTATCAACAAGCCTCTTGGGATGTGGGCAGTACGCAATCTGGCTTAACGTATCAAGGACAATCGCTTAATTTAGTGGCGCGCTTTAAAGCACTAAGCTGGCTAAATAAAACCGTAAGTATTGTAAGCGTTGCTATTTACTTTGCATTTTTATTGGGTGGCTTTGAGCAAATATACACTGCTTTGCAGTTTAACCCGAGCCAACCACTGAACTGGTTAACGCCGGCACTTGTTCATTTTAGCGCAATGCACATTGTATTTAACTTAATTTGGTGGATGTCGTTAGGTGATAATATTGAAAAGCAATGCGGCAAGCTGAGTTTAGTTGGGCTATTTGTGGTTACTGCACTTATTAGTAACTGGGCTCAGTTTTTAATTGTGGGGCCTAACTTTGGTGGCTTAAGTGGCGTTGTGTATGGTTTATTGGGTTTTTGTTGGATTCACAGCTATTTAAATCCTAAGCAACCTGCGCTAGTAAGCACTGCCATTATTGGCTTTATGTTAATTTGGCTGGTACTCGGTTTTGCTGATGTGTTGTTTGTTGGTATGGCTAATTGGGCGCATTTAGGTGGGCTTTTAAGCGGCATGGCTTATGCCGTAACCGCTAATTTATTTAATGCTAAAAAAGCGTAAGCTTAGTGGTATAAATACTTAGTAAATAATACTTCACGAATAATCTCTTGGCCTGTTTCTTCTTTTAACAGGCTTTTTAATTTTTCGGCACACTTTGCTCTAATTTCTTCACGCCCAGTAAGCGACTTTATTTTTTCTTCAGGTTCTTTAGATAGTATTTCTACTAACGCATCGCGTAAAAGCGGGGTATGGTGCTCTACAATAGCAATATCTGCATTATTGCTAAGCATTAAATCTATAGTCACGCGTACATAGCCCATTTTTTTACTTGAAGCGCCTATGTAATTGGTAATTATGTCTGGCTCAAAACCAAAATAGCCCACTGTCGATTCCGCTTTTGCCGAAAAGCTAAAACAGTTTAGGATCAGTGCTAAAAAACCTGCGTATACTATTTTTTTCATCTTTAGTGTGTTTCCATTTTCTTAATACAAATAGTTTATACTTAATAGCGCCTAATAAACAGCTCCTGCAATTATTTATCGGCAGTAAAACATCACTTTTTCAAATGCTTTGGCAATGTTATCATCGTCTCGGTTTTTATTTTATTGAGCTATTGTGATTACATTTCCGCTTTCTATATCTGCCAATTGGCAATGTGCTTCTTTGGTAAATAACTTATCTGCGTTAGAGCAAGAGTGGCTATTTGAGCCACATTCATTAACCGCTAAATTAAAAAGTAATGCACAAAGTTTTAGTGTAAAAGTGCTTAATGAGCAAACTTTTACCCTAAGCGATGCACAGCAACAACTACTTGGCTCAAATACAAATAAAGCACTTAATCGCGAGGTGCTTTTATTGTGTGACAATACACCCATGGTGTATGCCCAAAGTTGGCTGCCCAGTACACAAACGCAAACAACACTGCATAATATGGGCGCGCGCCCTTTAGGTGATGTTATTTTTCAGCACCCTGAACTTACCCGAAGTAATATTGAGGTAGGGCGCTTTGACTCAGAGCATGCGCTGCAGTCACTTGTTAAAGAGTTGAATTTAGCTACGCACCCTTTATTAGGTCGTCGCAGTGTGTTTTCTATTAATGATTATCACTTTTTGGTGTGCGAAGTATTTTTACCCGGAGCCTATTTGTACTCATGAAATTAGCCCCTTTGCAATTACAGCATAGCCCTTTTTATATTCAGCTCATGCGCATTGACAAACCTATCGGTACATTACTATTACTGTGGCCTACTTATTGGGCCCTATGGCTTGCAAACGCTGGTATGCCAAGCCTAATTAACTTTATTGTATTTACCTTAGGCGTAATTGTTATGCGCAGTGCTGGCTGCGTTATTAACGATTTTGCAGATAGAAAAATAGACGGCTCAGTTAAGCGTACAGCAGGGCGGCCTTTGGCCACCGGACAAGTAAGTGCAGGTGAAGCACTGAGTTTATTCATATTACTGATAGCCATTGCTTTTGTATTGGTATTACTACTTAGCATCAACACTATTTTATTGTCACTTGGGGCGTTGGCACTGGCATTTTGCTACCCGTTTATGAAACGCTATACACATCTTCCGCAGGTAGTCTTAGGCGCTGCATTTGGTTGGGCGATACCTATGGCATATATGGCATCAATAGACTCATTACCGCTGCAGGCGTGGCTGTTATTTGTTGCAAATATTTGTTGGACGGTAGCGTACGATACTATGTATGCCATGGTCGACAGAGATGACGATGTAAAAATAGGGGTTAAATCTACTGCTATTTTATTTGGTAAATACGACCGCCATATTATATTTTTGTTAAACGCTAATTTTATAGCGTTGTTGGCGCTTATTGGCTTAATTAACCAGCTAGGCTTGGCGTTTGTTGCAGGTTTATGTACTGCCGCTGGGTTACTTATTTATCAGCAAGTGCTTATTCATAAACGTGCGCGTGATGCATGTTTTAAAGCGTTTTTAAATAATCACTATGTTGGATTAGCTATTTTTGTTGGCTTGTTCTTGTCATTTGTATTTGCGCGTTAATTTCATCTCAACGCTATTAATTTAACCTCAGCATAGCCACTAGTTGTTGTGGCTATGTTGGTTTTATCGTGGCGGGTCAATTACTCCACTTATTGAGGCGTTTTTTCTAAACCAGCCAGCAATAGAGTAGCGCTCATTAATGGCAGGTAATACCTCGTGTGCAAAACGCTCGCTTTCAAACATAACGAGTGTCCCCGCGGTGGGTTTAATTATTATCTCTACTTGCTTACTTTTTGGCTTGTAAATAACAAGCTCGCCGCCTTGCTCGGGCGTATTTAAATAAAGGATTGTTGTAAATACGCGGTTAGAACGCCCTTTAAATGCATCAAAATGCTTTTTATAAAAGTCGCCTTGGGTGTATTTAGCGTAGTGGCACTCATAATCAAATAAGCCCATAAAAAACTGCCGATTAAGTGTGGTTTTTATACTTTCCATTGTTGCTTGATAAGTTAGCTGTGCTTGTGAGCTGCCATCAAACCAATAGGTTTTATCTTTACGAATGGTTTTATCTATTTGTAAGTCATTTAAACGGCCAATGCCTGCAGCGCTAAAATGCGGGTTAATACGGTGGCAATCGGTGGTTAAACTCTCTACTAGCTCGCTAATAAGTGCGTTAGGTATAACAACATAACCATGGGTTTCTATTGCATCTAAATAAACATCAGAACTAAAAAGTGTGTTCATTTATGTCTGTTGATTAAAAAAGGTGCGACAGTGTAGCCTAAAAAAATTTAATAGCTAGTGGTTTGTGTTCCGTTATTTAAGCAAATAAAAACCTAACGCGTAAGCATAAAAACTAAAAGGGCTTTTTAGGTTAAGCTGCTGTGCTGCAGGTTTTGGTCACAAGAAGAGTAAATCAGTAAGGGCTATCTAAATTGGTTGCCCTTAAAAGGTTTAAGGGCAATGCGGTATGCTATTTTTATCTTGGCTTAAGTAATAGTCGTAGATGCTTTTTTGATAAGAGATAATAAATGGTCAATGTGTTCGCCAACTGCTGCTTGTTGGCTTGTTTGTATAACAAGTTGTTCGTGACTTAAGTCTTTATTTGTTTTTAGCTGTACAAGCTCTGTGTGCTCTGCAAGAGTGCTCGCGTGTTCAATACTTGCAATAGCAAAGTGATCTGATTTAACCAGCCCTGACATTACTTGCTCAATGCTGCCTACCTTAATGCTAGCCGATTTGTTGAGCATATCGATGGCTTCGTTAAGCATGCTTTGTACTTGTTTAGACTGAGAAAAACAGCCGTACATAGGGTAGCTATCTAAATCGTGTTTGCTGATATCGCTTTTATTTGCTAACGGATGGTGTTTAGAAACAAACAATACCAGTTGGTCTGGCAGGTGTATGTCGCTGCCGATGCTGTTAATTGCCTGCGAATAAACACTGATATCAATCTCGCCCTCTTGCAGTTTGCGTGCAAGCTCGTGCTGCTCTTGCAATTGCATTTCTATTTTAACATGGGGGTATTGTGCTAAAAATTGCCCGCATGAGATAGGTACTACACTGCTGGCTTTGTTGGTATAGCCAATGACTAACTTTTCGTCAGTATTGCCGTTAACCGATTGAGAAATTCGTTTTTTTGTATGCTCAAGTTCGGCAAGGGTGTTTTTGGCGTAATCAAGAAATAGCTCGCCTTCGGGTGTTAACTTTACTGAACGTGTTGAGCGTTTCACCAGTTCGTACCCCATTTCGTCTTCTAGGGTTTGAATGCTGCGCGTTAGCGCTGATGTACTAATTTGAGTTTGTTCGGCTGCTTGTCTGAAGTGGCGTAACACACCAAGCGCTACAAATTGTTCTAATTGTTCAAATCTCACTTTATAGTCCCTTTTTATAAGTAAGTCGCGTGTGCCGCGAACATCAATAATATTAGATTCGAGCTTTCAAAAAGCGAAGCCTAATATGTAACTGTGTTTGCAAATTTATGACATATTTGCATCAGCATATCCCTCTTTTAGTATTATTTAAAGAGAAGACGCATTTAAAAGTATTACCAATTAGGCTTATTTATAGTGATTTATTACTCTATTTAAAACTAAGCTATGTTAGCAAGTAAGGCTAAATACAATGACTTAGGTGCTTTGACGCTTTTAAAAGTAATACTTTAGACATAATTTAGCATTAATTAATAAAAAAGTATGCCAGAAAAAAGGCTATAGGAAAATCCTACGTAGTGATTTGTAATGAAGTGAGGCATAAACGCTTATAGTTTTAGGTTATGCCATCGCTTTATTATTGTTTAAGATTTTAGAAAAATAAGCCGCTAAGGCTTACTACTTTTGTTAGTAAAGTTTTTAGTAATGCGGTTACTTAAGGGTTTGTCTTCAATACTTTGTAGCTCTATTTCTATGGCGTCGCACGAAATATGAATTTCAAATAACGATGTTAATAACGAAAGGCTTAAGCACGCTAAGCTCACCCCAAACAAAATAATGCCTGTGGTATTAAATTCTATAAATAAGGCAAACATTGATAGCGTACACAATAAAAAAGACGCCACACCATACACTTGCATGGTACGTATTAGCTTAATGCGCTTTCTTAAGTTTGTTATTTGAGCCACAACAACGGGGCGAATAGATTCACCTTCTCGTGAATTTAATTCTCGGATTAATTGCGCTAGTACTAAAAAGCGGTTTGTGTAAGCAAGCAGCAACAGTGAGATTGCTGGAAAAAGTAAACCTGGGGTAGTAAGTGTCATTGTTTTATCCTAAAAAGTTACCTGCTATACACTTTAGTAGAGTATCGTAGGATATTGTAAACACAAAATAATTGAGGTGATAATTGCAAAATATTAATACTCATAGTACTCAGCAAGCTTTTCAGTGGGTAACGCTCTACAAAGCAGATAACACATTAGAGGCAAATATAATCAAAGGGCTGTTATTAAGCGCGGGAATTGAGTGCCAAATTCAAGGTGAAATGCTTCAAGGCGCCTTAGGCGAAATCCCCTTTGAACAAACCCAAGTAAGTGTGCAGGTTTATTCGATAAAAGAGCGCCACGCGCGCGAAATATTGGTAAACTACCAACAAGTAAAACAATCCGCTCCAGATTGGGTATGCCCTAACTGTAATGAGCATAATGGATCAACATTTGATTTTTGTTGGTCATGTGAGACGTTAAAAAATGACAAAAGCGAATAACTTTCAGCGTATTAGAGAGCTAAACTACTTACAAAAAGCGGTGTTAGCAAGTGCTTTAATTGAGCGTATGTTACCTAATTATGGTTTATTTAGTGAAGCCACCGGTTTTGGTGATGAAGCCTTATTACGCAGTGCGTTAAATGTTTGCTGGGAAAAAATATTACTACCAAAAAGTAAAATAGATCTCGAAAAACAAGTAGAAAAAATTGAGCCAAATGTACCTGAACTTGCCGACTTTGATATGTTTGGTACTTACCCCGCAATAGACGCTGCAACGTCGCTTTTGAGCCTAATGCACGGATTGATGGGGCAAGACGAGCAAGAATTTATAAGTGTTAGTAAAATATCGCAAGCAACAGTGGCGCGTTTTATTGAATACCAAATGACGGTTGAAGGTGAAGTAGCTGACAATAAAGCCGTACGAGAACACCCATTAATGCAATACGAAATTGAAGTTTTAAGTGAGCTAATCGACTTTGTAGAAAATATGGGCCGCGTGACTTCTGAAAACGTTAAGGCACTTAAAAAGCAGGCCGTTGCAGATGGACAAACCAATATTGGTTTGGCGTTATAGTTGTAATTAATTAACTGTGGTTAATTGCTCTCTAGCAATTTTTAGCGTTTATTACGTTGAACTTAGTAAAAACCTTAGCTAGAGAATGATAAAATTAAATAGTTTTAAATATGTGTGTAAATCTCTTAACCACAGTGCAGGTTAAGCAGTAAATAAAGGCAGGAGAAGTAAAGTGCGAATTTTAGGCATTGAGTCATCGTGTGATGAAACCGGTATTGCAATTTACGATGATGAAAAAGGCTTATTGGCTCACCAGTTATACAGCCAAGTAAAAGTACATGCAGATTATGGCGGTGTTGTACCTGAGCTTGCATCGCGCGATCACGTTCGTAAAACCCTGCCACTTATTGACGCTGCTTTTGCTCAAGCCGGTTGTGGCCCTGAAGATTTAGATGGCATTGCATACACCGCAGGCCCTGGTTTAGTGGGGGCGTTATTGGTAGGTACCTCTATTGGCCGTTCTTTAGCCTATGGTTGGGATATCCCAGCTGTTGCCGTGCATCATATGGAAGGGCATTTACTTGCACCTATGCTTGAAGAAAACGTGCCTGAGTTTCCCTTTATTGCTTTGCTAGTGTCGGGCGGCCATACCATGATGGTAAAAGTAGCCGGTATAGGCCAGTACGAAGTATTGGGTGAATCTGTTGATGATGCCGCAGGTGAAGCATTTGATAAAACAGCTAAACTGCTAGGGCTTGATTACCCAGGCGGCCCTCGACTAGCTAAAATGGCTGAGCAAGGTGTTGCAAAACGGTTTGTTTTTCCACGCCCTATGACGGATAAGCCAGGCCTTGATTTTAGCTTTAGTGGCTTAAAAACAGCAGCTTCTATAGCGATTCGCGAAAATGATGATGACGCACAAACCAAAGCAGATATCGCCCATGCGTTTCAAACAGCAGTGATTGATACATTGGTTATTAAGTGTAAGCGTGCACTAAAACAAACTGGGATAAAACGTTTAGTGATTGCCGGCGGAGTAAGTGCAAATACACAGCTGCGCTTACAGCTTGAGCGTGTTATGCAAGGAATGAAAGGACAGGTTTACTATCCACGTACTGAGTTTTGTACTGATAATGGCGCAATGATTGCCTTCGCTGGTATGCAGCGCTTAAAAGCAGGCCAGTTTGCCACACTCGACATGAAAACTAAACCGCGTTGGCCAATCGACAGCTTAGAAGCCATTTAGCATCAATAATTATTGATTTTCTTCATTAGTGGGTGCTTTTTTAGCGCCCACTTTTGGTTCTTCACCTTTAAAAAGGCGAATAATATTAGTGCGATGACGAAATATAATTAGCACGGTAATAAAGGTTACCGGTAGGGTGTAAAGCGGTTTAATTAACCACGTATACAGTGGAGCAAGCGACACTGTGACCAAAGCGCCTAATGAAGAAAAGCGCGTAATAGCAACCACAATAATCCAGGTACTTATTAATAGCCCCGCCAGTGATAAACCAATCGGCAATAAAGAGCCAAACGCAGTGGCTACCGCTTTTCCGCCTTTAAAACTAAAAAATAGTGGGTACATATGCCCTAAGCACGCGGCAACGGCGACCAAACCAAGTGCTAAAGGCGTTAGGTCTAAAAAATAAGCCCCCCATACGGGGATAGTGCCTTTTAAAATATCAAACACTAATACTAAGCACGCAGGAAAGGCTCCACCTAAACGATACACATTGGTGGCACCTGGGTTATTTGAACCGCTGCTGCGAGGGTCTGGCAGTTTGAATAGCCGAGACACTAATATAGCCGATGAAATCGACCCTAATAAGTAGGCTAAAACAAACAGTAAAATGGCTAACACAAAGTCCCTTATTTTTTAATTGCTATACCCATCGATAGCACTTTTACGCTATTATTGGCGGCACAATTTATCGTGAAAATTATTAACTGCTGTATTTTGCAGTTAATCTAGCTATTTGGCTATTGTAGAAGTAATTTTTACATATTTAAACACTACTTAAAGCATATACAGTATTAATTTAATCAATGCATTGTATGCTTAGAGAGTGTTTATAGTTATTTGGAGTATCAATGGATAAGGTTTTTATATCTCAACTACACGTCGACACAATTATTGGAGTGTACGACTTTGAAAAAGAAAGTAAACAAAGCCTTTATTTTGATATTGAAATGCTCAGCGATATAAAGCCTGCAGCAGCAAATGATGACATTAATTTAGCACTCGATTATGCAAAAGTAAGCGAGCGAGTGATTGAGCACACTACGGCTAAGCCGGTTGAGTTACTTGAAACCTTAGTAGAGCAACTAGCAACTATTATATTAACCGAATTTAATACACCACAAGTAACAATTAGAGTGAGCAAACCGGCCGCTGTAGCGCAAGCAAACACCGTAGGTGTAGAAATTACACGCACACAGGCTATGAGCTAAATGGCGCAAATTTATATCAGCTTAGGCTCAAATATAAATAAAGCGCATTATATTCGCTGTGCGCTTGATGCACTTGAGCAACACTTTACAGATATTGTGCATTCATCTGTTTTTGAAAGCGAGGCAGTAGGGTTTAAAGGTAATAACTTTTATAACTCGGTGGTGGCTGCTACCACATCAATGCCGCTTGAGCGTGTATGTAAGTTATTAAAACAAATAGAGCGAGATAACGGGCGTAAAGCGGATGATAAAAAATTTAGCCCCCGTACATTAGATTTAGATCTGCTCTTTTACGATGACGTTATTTGCGACTCGCCAGCACAATTACCTCGCGATGAAATTACCAAAAACGCTTTTGTACTTCAGCCTCTTTGTGAAGTCGCCCCCAATTTTTATCACCCCGTTGCTAAGCAAACCATTGCTGCGCTATGGAGTGCGTATAACAACCCTCAACAAAAACTATGGAAGGTGGAGTTTTCTAACCCATGAGTATTTTAGAAATAATTATTTTAGCCCTGATACAAGGATTTACTGAGTTTTTACCTATTTCGAGCTCAGCTCACTTAATTTTACCTTCGCAAATTTTGGGATGGGAAGACCAAGGCCTTGCTTTTGATGTGGCAGTGCATGTTGGTACGTTAATAGCGGTTGTTATTTATTTTCGTAAAGAAGTGGCTGATATTCTTAGCGCCTGGTTTAAATCGTTTGGCGCTCAAGGCACCACTGACGACAGCAAACTTGGCTGGTGGATTATACTGGGCACTGTACCTGCTGCGTTATTAGGCTTATTGCTAAAAGACGTTGTTGAGCTGTACCTGCGCAGTGCGTGGGTTATAGCAGCTACGACTATTATTTTTGGTTTATTACTTTGGTACGCCGATGCCAAAGGTAAGCAAATGAAAACAATTTACCAGCTTAACTGGAAAACAGCGCTGCTTATTGGCTTTGCTCAAGCGGTGGCTATGATCCCTGGTACCTCTCGCTCAGGCATTACTATGACAGCGGGTTTATTGCTAGGTATGAACAAACAAAGCGCAGCGCGTTTTTCGTTTTTACTCGCTATACCTATTATTTCTATGATGGGCCTTTACTACACGATAGAGCTGGCTTTAGGCGATCATGTGGTTGATTGGAGCACATTAATTTTAGGTGTAGTCCTCTCGTTTTTATCGGCGTACGCCTGTATTTTCATGTTTTTAAAAGTGATAGAACGAATGGGCATGCTGCCGTTTGTAATTTACAGACTTTTACTTGGCGTAGGCTTAATTGTATTTTTAACGCTGTAATTTAGCTTATTACCAGCAAGCCCTCTTACTTAGGTAAGAGGGCTTTTTTATTTTATTAACGCTGTTTTAGCATCAGTGAATTGACGATACGCGCATAGTCACGAAGCCTAAAATTTGGCATTATAGCGCCATTAAACTTCACTGACGTGCGAAGTACGAAAGGATTTAAAAAGTTATGCATATTCATATATTAGGCATTTGCGGCACCTTTATGGGCGGTATAGCGGCTATTGCTAAATCGCTTGGCCATAAAGTAACCGGCTCTGATCAAAATGTTTACCCGCCGATGAGCACTCAACTTGAGCAGCTGGGCATTGAGCTAACCCAAGGTTACGACGTAAAACAGTTAGAGCCAAAGCCAGACATGGTGGTTATTGGTAATGCCATGAGCCGAGGTAACCCCTGTGTAGAATATGTGTTAGATAAGGGCTTGCCGTATACATCGGGGCCAGAGTGGCTTAAACATAACCTATTGCAAAATGCTTGGGTGCTTGCGGTGGCAGGCACACATGGCAAAACCACCACAGCAAGTATGCTGGCGTGGATTTTAGAGTATGCAGGTTTAAAACCCGGGTTTTTAATTGGTGGCATAGTTCAAAACTTTGGTGTGTCAGCGAAAGTGGGCGAAACCCCGTTTTTTGTAATAGAAGCGGATGAATACGATACCGCTTTTTTTGATAAGCGCAGCAAGTTTGTGCATTACTTACCACGTACGCTCATTTTAAATAACCTTGAGTTTGACCACGCCGATATTTTTGACGATCTAAACGCAATAAAAAAACAATTTCATCACTTAATGCGTACATTACCTCATACTGGCAAGGTAATTTGGCCAAAAGACGATGTCGCACTTGATGATGTTATTAAGCAAGGGCTCTGGAGCGAAAGTGAAACCTTAAATGGTGATTGGCATTATGACTTGCTAAGCGCTGATGGTAGCCAATTTAATGTGCTTTTAAACAATGAACTTCAAGGCACAGTTAATTGGCAAGCAATAGGCGAGCATAATGTTAAAAATGCCATTATGGCTATCGCGGCAGCGCGCCACGTAGGTATAGCCGTTGAGCATAGCATTGCAGCGCTTGAAGAGTTTATTAGCCCTAAACGGCGTATGGAGCTTAAAGCCGATATAAATAACATTAAAGTGTACGACGATTTTGCGCACCACCCAACAGCAATAAAAACCACGCTTGCGGGGTTACGTGCAAAAGTGGGTGATGAAAAAATTATTGCTATTTTAGAGCCTCGCTCAAACACCATGAAGATGGGTGTGCACCAACATACGCTACTTGCTTCGTTAAGTGATGCCGATGACGTGCTGTTATTTGAGCCCGATAACCTAAATTGGTCTCTTAAATCGCAAGCCGATAATGCCGGTATGCAGTGTTTTAATAGTACGCAAATGATTATTGACACTGTGCTTGAAAATATAATGCCAAATCAGCACATATTAATTATGAGCAATGGCGGTTTTAATGGCTTACATCAACACTTAGTTGATGGTTTAGCTAAAAAATACAGCGGAGAATAATGTGCAGTTTAAAGATAAAATTACACTGGCGTTTAGTGGTGCTTCAGGCGCGCCTTACGGTTTAAGATTGCTTGAAGTATTACTCGCGCAGCAATTTCAAGTGTATGTACTTATATCAAGTGCTGCGCGCGTGGTGCTTGATACAGAGTCAAACATTAAACTCTCAGCTAATGAAGACAAAGCAACCGAGCAGTTAAGTGCTTTATTTAATGCCAAGCCAGAGCAGTTAAAAGTATTTGGTAAAGATAACTGGTTTAGCCCTGTAGCTTCAGGCTCTGCGGCGCCTAAAAAAATGGTAGTATGCCCGTGCAGTGCAGGGTCTGTGTCTGCTATTGCACTCGGTGCATCAGATAACCTACTCGAGCGTGCAGCCGATGTAGTTATTAAAGAGCGAGGGCAATTAATTTTAGTGCCACGCGAAACTCCCTTTAGCGAAATTCACCTTGAGAATATGTTAAAGCTTGCGCGTTTAGGGGTCACTATTATGCCCGCTGCGCCTGGTTTTTATCACAAGCCACAACGTATTGAAGACTTAGTTGATTTTATGGTGGCGCGAATTTTAGATCATTTAAACATTGAACATAACCTAACTAAACGTTGGGGTTATGGTGAGGGTAAATAATGAATAAGCAAAATGTTGCTTTAAATATAGAAGGCCTGACCAAGGTTTATAAAAACGGTGTAGAGGCCGTGAAAGGTGTTGATTTACAAGTTTTTGAAGGCGACTTTTTTGCCTTACTTGGCCCAAATGGTGCCGGTAAGTCGACCACTATTGGTGTTATATCGTCCTTGGTAAATAAAACACAAGGTAAGGTGGAAGTGTTTGGTCACAACATCGATACCGACCTTGAAGCTGCTAAAGCGCATTTAGGCCTTGTGCCACAAGAGTTTAACTTTAGTCAGTTTGAAACGCTTGGCCAAATATTGGTAAATCAAGCAGGCTACTACGGTGTTACCCGAGCAGAAGCGCATAAGCGTGCCGATAAATATTTAACTCAGCTTGGCTTATTAGAAAAAAAAGACAAGCAAGCACGTACGCTTTCTGGGGGTATGAAACGCCGTTTAATGATTGCCCGCGCATTAATGCATGAGCCAAAGCTACTAATATTAGATGAACCCACAGCAGGGGTTGATATAGAGCTGCGCCGATCAATGTGGGATTTTTTACGCCAAATTAATGAGCAAGGCGTAACGATTATTTTAACCACGCATTACCTTGAAGAAGCTGAGCTTTTATGTAAAAACATCGCCATTATTGATACTGGACGTATTGTTGAAAACACCACTATAAAAGCGTTACTAGCTAAGCTTGATAAAGAAACCTTTGTGCTTGATTTAAAACAGCCAGCACAGCCAGTCACCCTTGAGGGGTACTCGTTTAGCATGCCTGATGAACACACCATAGAAGTTGAAGTGGCTAAATCTCAAGGCTTAAATGCAGTTTTCAGCGCGCTAACCGAGCAAGGTAACACTGTTTTGAGTATGCGTAATAAAGCAAACAGATTAGAAGAGTTATTTGTAGGATTACTAGAGCAAGGGCGGGGCGAATAAATGTTTAAATATGGCGTAGCCTTAAAGAGTTTATGGATTAAAGAGTGTATTCGTTTTTTACGTATTTGGGTGCAAACCTTAGTACCGCCGGCGATTACGATGAGTTTATACTTTGTTATTTTTGGTAATTTAATTGGCTCACGTATTGGTGAAATGGGTGGTTTTAGCTACATGGAATTTATTGTTCCGGGGCTAATAATGATGTCGGTTATTACCAACTCATATTCTAATGTTGCTTCTAGTTTTTATTCAACCAAGTTTCAAAAAAGCATTGAAGAGCTACTGGTTGCGCCTGTGCCTAATTACATAATTGTACTTGGTTATATGGGTGGCGGTATGACCCGCGGCATGATGGTGGGCTTTATTGTTACCTGTGTATCGCTGTTGTTTGTGGATATTCAAATACACAATATATTTGTAATTATGGCGACGGTAATTTTAACCTCAGCGGTGTTTGCACTAGGTGGTTTAATTAACGCTATTTACGCCAATAGTTTTGACGATATTAGTATTATCCCAACCTTTATTTTAACGCCACTAACATACTTAGGCGGCGTATTTTATTCAATTACGCTACTGCCAGAGTTTTGGCAAAATGTATCGCAAATAAACCCAATTATTTATATGGTTAATGCGTTTCGTTATGGCTTTTTAGGCGTGTCGGATGTTGATTTAAGTGTCGCACTTGGCGTTATATTAGTATTTATTACGGTGCTATTTACTTTAGCGCTAACGTTAATTAAAAAAGGTGTGGGGCTTAGACATTAATGAGCGATGCAAATTCACGCAGTATTGTATCTAATCAGGCGGGTATACACGAAAAGCTTGATGAAATCGTTAACAAGCATTTAAACGCAGAGTTTAAAAAGCCTATTGCTGAGCACACTCAACAAGCGTTTGATGAAGTCAATGAGCAGGTTCAAGCTTTTAATGGACCGCTTATTATAGACTCATGTTGTGGAGTAGGGGAGAGCTCGGCTAATTTAGCTAAGCGCCACCCAGATGCATTAATTATTGGTATTGATAAATCGTCACACCGCTTAGATAAGCACGATGTTGAATATAAACAAACAGACAGCGGCCAGTACATTTTGGTACAAGCTGACTTAAACGACTTTTGGCGTTTAGCTGTGGCTGCTAATTGGCAGCCTACTCATCATTATTTGCTTTATCCTAACCCATGGCCTAAATCTAAGCATATCCAGCGTAGGTGGCACGGCGCGGCTATTTTTCCGTTTATTGTTAAGCTAGGCGGTCGCTTAGAGGTGCGCAGTAACTGGGATATTTATGTAAAAGAGTTTGCCAGAGCGCTTGAACTAACGGGTCATCCTTGTGAGGTAACGCTGTATGAGTCAAACGAAGCGATTACTCCGTTTGAGCGTAAATACTGGGCCAGCGGCCAACAAAGCCATCGTTTAGTGATAGATCTTTAAACGGCCACTTCCTCTTGGCTAGATGAGTTAACATGTGGCGCTGGGTAAGCAAAGTAATTGCCTTGCATCAGTGCCACATTTACATTTTTAAGCGCATTTTCAATACTTACATTTTCTACCGATTCTGCCATGAGCGTTAAACCAAGTTGCTTTGCAGCATGAACTGTATGCGTAATAAATAAGGCTATATTTTCATCACTTACTGCTTGTTTTACTAATGCGCCGTCGAGTTTTATACCGTTTACTTCAAGCTTTAGCGCATTCGAAATATTTGAATAACCACTACCAAAACCAGTAATAATGACATTCACCCCTTTGGTTTTTACCATAGAAATAAACGTTTTAACCTCTAAAAAATTAGTAATAGCGTGTGACTCTAAAAGGCCAAGCGTTATGTTTTCTGGGTGCGGGTAGCGCTTAAGCTCGTTAGCAATGTATTCACTCAAACTAGGGTCGAGTATATCTTTATCGCTGATATTTAAGCTCCAGCATATATCTGTTTTTCTAAACCGCTCTATACATTGGCTAAATAGCGTGCGCGTTAATAGTCCGCCCATTCTTGAGCGGCTCACTACATTTAAAAATGAGTCGGGTTTTAAAATTTCGCCATTTTTAGTTACCATTCTGGCTAAGCATTCGTAATGTACTACTTCATTATTAGTGGTGTGAAACATAGCCTGAAAATAAGGCACTATGCGGTTGTTATCAAATGCTTCTTGAACCTCTTTGGCAAGGCTTACATTGTATTGATATTGGTTTTTTACATCGCTCATTACTTTTGAGTAGCTAACAACCTTACCGCGGCCATGTTTAGCCTGAAGCGTTGCAATGTGCGCGTTTTCAATCAGTAGTGATTTATTACCACTGGCGATACCTGCGCAGTAAGTTATATAAATAAATGGGTTTGTTAATACCGGGCTGTTTGCGTTATACGACTCAACTAAATCGCTCAGTTCGCTGCTTTTAAAGCTTTTAGGGGTAAGAACGGCAATTTTATTGGTAGCAAGGCGATACACCTTACAGCTTTGCGGGATGCGACTTTGATAATGACTGAGCAAGTTTTTCATTACGTTGTCGCCAACTTGAGTGCCATAAAAGCTATTAATATCTTCAATTTCGTTCACCCAAATAATGGCAATCTGCATGTGGTGTGAATTACTCTTTTTGATAAAGTACTCAAGCGCAATATGATTGGCAAAGCCCGTACTGGCATCTGTTGCTAGGGTGCGCTTTAACAAATATATATAAATAGCTGCAACCAGTACCGCAATAAAAAAGAAAAAACACGCCGTTATTATGGCTTTAGTGACGCTGTATTGAAGCTTTTTATTTAAATCATCTAAGGTTATGTCGGCACCCGTAATGTAGGTAGTACCATATTTATCTACAAAGGGAATAAAAACAGTTTTAAAATCACCCCATTGGTCGCTAGATTGCTCAAAAACAGGCTCGGTAGAATAAAACGCGCCCCTGTTAATGTCGGTGGCCTCTGGGTATAAATCAAGAAATTGCGTAACCCGCGCATTTTCTTGATCGTCTTTAGTGTAGCTGGATGAGGTAAAGTAAACTTTGTTATCGCGCATGATCATCGAATAGACGTAAGCTATATCAAGCGCTTGTGCAAGCTCTGAGAGTTGTTTGCTTTTAGTTTGGTAAACCGAAAAACCAATATCGTAACCTTGGCTAATTCTATCGTGGTAACTTTGCCCTAAAATATGTTTTACGCTGGTGGCGGCATTTAGAAGGCGCTCATCGACAGCGTGCATAATTTCGCTACGCGCTGAGCTATAGGTGTAATAAACATAGACTAATAAACTGACCAAAAACAATGTAAAGCCAGCTATAAACCACTTCCCTTTTAATTTCCCTGTGAGCATACTTGTCCCTTATTGTTACACATATTAAGTATACGCATAAATGCAATTTGCCCAAAACTAAAATGTGACTTTTTAATAAAATCCTATTATTGAAATTTTTTTACAATATTTGTCATCCGTTTAGTCGCTTTTATGGCTTAAAGGGAGACATTTTACTTATATTGCAGTAAAGTTAGCGCAATTTTTAAAAGAAGCACGCTGCTTATAATAGCGCCATAGTTTGGCATTTTTAACTGTTAAACGCGTGTTTTAGCTACACACACACTAGGTATAAAGATGGATCAAAAGCGTTGTGCCGTCGCCTCTAAAGAAAGCCTTAAGCGTATATTTACTGTACCTGAAGCGCCAGACTCAACTTTAAGCAAAATTGAGCTTGAAATTTCGAGTAATTTAGCAGGGTTTTTAAACGAAAATATAGCGGCAATTGAAAAACCATTACACGAAATTGAAAAAGATTTTCAGGCTGCGGTGATCCCAGAAAACCCAACGTTTGTATCTGCTTACGCCCAAGATATTATGGAGCAGCTAGTTGCCCATTCGGTACACACGGCTGCGCCTAGCTTTATTGGGCATATGACATCGGCTCTTCCGCATTTTTTACTACCGCTTTCAAAATTGATGGTGGGGCTTAATCAAAACCTAGTAAAAATAGAAACCTCAAAAGCATTTACGCCCCTAGAGCGCCAAGTACTAGGCATGATGCATCATTTAGCTTACTCGCAAGATGAGTCGTTTTATTCTAAATGGATGCACAGTGCTAAAACATCACTCGGTGCTTTTTGTTCTGGTGGTACAGTTGCAAACATAACGGCATTGTGGATTGCGCGTAACCGCTTATTAAAACCCGACGGCAGCTTTAAAGGCATTGCCGCTCAAGGGCTCGTTGCCGGTATGCTGCATTATGGCTATAAAGGGCTGGCCGTTTTAGTGTCGGAGCGAGGGCATTATTCTTTAGGTAAATCAATTGATTTACTAGGCATCGGCCGTGAAAATTTAATTGGTGTAAAAACCTGCGAAAATAACAAGGTTGATGTGAATGCCATGCGCGAAAAAGCTTTAGAGCTTGAATCGCAAGGCATAAAAGTTATGGCGATTGTTGGGGTTGCTGGCACAACCGAGACCGGTAATATCGACCCTCTTGATGATATGGCCGATTTAGCGCAGCAAATAAAATGCCATTTTCACGTTGATGCAGCGTGGGGTGGGGCAACGCTTTTATCGCAAACGCATCGCCCATTATTAAAAGGAGTTGAGCGCGCAGATTCAATTACCATTGATGCACACAAACAAATGTATGTGCCAATGGGCGCAGGCTTGGTGTTATTTAAAGACCCAACTGCTACGGATGCAATAGAGCACCATGCAGAGTACATATTACGTAAAGGTTCAAAAGATTTAGGAAGCCATACACTTGAAGGCAGCCGCCCAGGTATGGCTATGTTAGTACATGCTTGTTTACGCGTTATTGGCCGCAAGGGCTACGAAATGCTTATTGATCGTAGTATCAAAAAAGCACATTACTTTGCTGATTTAATTAAAGCCGATGAAGACTTTGAGCTGATTTCAGAGCCTGAGCTGTGTTTGCTTACATACCGCTATGTGCCTAAACAAATTAAACAAGCCATAGCCCAAGCAGATGCCGCAACACGGTTAGAAATTTTCGCGTCGCTCAATCGCTTTACTGCCAGTATGCAAAAACGCCAACGTGAATCAGGACGCTCGTTTGTATCGCGTACTCGCTTAACCCCTTCAAAGTACGATAATCAGCCGACAGTGGTATTTAGAGTGGTATTGGCTAATCCGCTCACATCGGGAGTTATATTAAAAGAGATTTTAGCTGAGCAAAAAGAGCTTGCTAAAACAGACCCTGTATTTAAAAAGTACTTAAGTAAGTATATGCAGTAACGCCTAGGTATAAACTAAAACAAAGGCGCCAATGGGCGCCTTTGTTATTTTTGCTGTGAGTTTTAATACAGTCTTCTTTTTAAGCGTTAAAGCAGTTTGCCCTAATAATGTCAGTTATAATTTTTTGCGATGGGTTTATTTTCTCCATTGCTAAAAATTCATCAGGTTGGTGAGCTTGATTAATTGAGCCTGGCCCCATGACTATTGTTTCACAGCCAAGTTGCTGAATAAACGGAGCCTCTGTGCAATAATTTACTGCAACGGCTTTTTCTCCTGCAATTTTTTCTGCCATTTTAACGAGTGCGCTATCAGTGCTGCCACTAAAAGCTGGAATGGGCTCGTGTAAATCAATTACGCTCACTGCGCTTGGGTATTGCGTGTTTATATCGCTGGTGGCATCAATAAGTAAGGCTTGTAAGTCTTTAATGCTTAACCCTGGGAGCGGGCGCATGTCTATATGCATTTCGCAGCAGCCACAAATTCGATTTGCGTTGTCGCCACCATGAATATTACCTAAATTTAAGGTAGGGTAAGGTATTTCAAAATGTTCAACTGAATATTTATTCTTTAACTGCTCTTTTAAGATCAGCAACTTTGTAATCACTTTATGCATGACTTCGATGGCGTTAAGACCACGTTCGGGATCGGAGCTATGACCTGAGCGGCCAATCACTCTTATAGCCGTGCTCATATGTCCTTTGTGAGTAAATACAGGAGTCATATCAGTAGGTTCACCAATAATACAACGCGCAGGTTTTAAATTAGGGTGCTTACAAATCTGCTGCGCTCCCGCCATGGTGGTTTCTTCATCGGCAGTGGCGAGTATTAAAATAGGTTGTGTTTGCTGTTTTATATCAAGCTCACTAATAGCTTGTAATACAAAAGCAAAAAAGCCTTTCATATCAATACTACCTAACCCATATAAGTTATTGTTATGTTCAGTGAGTTTAAACGGGTCGTGGTTCCAGCGGCTATCGTCAAACGGTACGGTGTCTGTATGGCCTGCAAGCATTAAGCCGCCATCGCCTTGCCCCCGCTTTGCAAGTAGATTGTATCGGCCTTTCCCACCTTCTAACTCTATAATTTCGCAAGTAAAACCTAAACTTTCGCACCAACGTGCTAGCAACTCTATTACCCCTTTATTACTCATACAAAGTTCATCTTCTATTGCACTAATAGAGGGGGCTGCAATGAGTTGTTGGTACATAGAGATAAATGACGGCACAGACATAAAAAAATCCAAAATAATTATTCAATTTAATTGCATAACAATATAAAAGTATTTATGATGAATATCAATTCACTTTTTAAGCATAAATATATTAAGTATAGCCATGAAGATAATGCGACGATAATCAACAATTCATTGAGAAAAGTATTAGCTAGCATCTAAGCTAGTGTAAGCGAACACCACACCTATTTAGTAGTAAATTTATAAACGAGTAAAAAATGAATGTAGCGATTATTGGCGCAAGCGGTTATAGCGGCGCAGAATTAGCAAGCTTAGTTGCTAAGCACCCTAATTTAACGTTATCGGGCTGTTATGTCTCTGAGGGAAGTTTAGATAAACATAAATTATTAAGTGATTTATACCCAGAGCACAGAAATCTTCTTGATATACCTCTACTACCACTGAGCGAATCAGCGTTTGATGACATAAATTCGAGTGCCGATTACATCTGCTTATGTACTGATCACAAAGTAAGTGTTGATTTAGCCCCGCAGTTTTTAGCTATGGGTAAAAAAGTATTTGACCTATCAGGTGGTTACCGCCTTGCTAGCAACGACGACTATGTTACTTACTATGGTTTTGAGCACCAACATCCTGAGTTATTAAACGAAGCAGCCTACGGGTTAGCTGAATGGAATAGCAGTGCAATTGCCAATGCAAATCTTGTGGCAGTAGCCGGCTGTTACCCAACCGCTGCGCTTAATGCGTTAAAGCCGTTGCAACAGGCAGGCTTGTTGAGTGATGAAAAAGTGATTATTAATGCTGTTTCAGGTGTTACTGGCGCAGGGCGTAAAGCCAGCGTAGGTACTCATTTTTGTGAAGTATCGCTTGCCCCATATGGTTTATTTAACCATCGTCATGGGCCTGAAATTGAACAACACCTTGGCCACAAGGTGTTATTTACACCGCACTTAGGTAATTTTCCGCGTGGAATTTTAGAAACTATTTATGTACAGCTTAAGCCAGGCGTTACCAAGGAAAACGTATCTGATGCTTATCAAGTACTTAAGAACGAGCCGTTGATTCGTTTGTTAGCTGATAAAGTGCCATCTATTAAAAGCGTGGTAAAACAACCGTATGTTGATATTGGTTGGCAGCAGCAAGGCTCTCAACTGATTGTTATGGCAGCGATAGATAATCTATTAAAAGGCGCTGCGGGCCAAGCCTTGCAATGTATTAACTTATCGATGAATTTAGATCACACCACTGGCTTAGAAGGAGCCTTTTAATGAGCACTAAAACGTGGGTAATTAAATTAGGTGGTGCTGTACTTAATACTGAAAACGCGGCAAAAGCTTTGTTTGATGTATTAAGCGCTGATCAAAATAATCAGTTTGTTATTGTTCATGGTGGTGGCTCGTTAGTTGACACTTGGCTAAAACAAGCAGGCTTTGCTAGTGCAAAGCACCAAGGACTGCGTATTAGCCCAAGTGAGCAAATGCCTTACATAGTGGGGGCGTTGGCTGGCTGTGCAAATAAGCAGTTGATAAGCCAAGCTATTAATGCAGGCCATAAACCTGTTGGCCTTTGTTTGTATGAAGCCGGAGTTATGGCGTCTCAAAAGCTAAAAGCGCTTGGGCAAGTAGGTAAGTGCGAAAGTAATGATGATTCAATTGTTAACGATTTACTTAAGCTTGGTAGGTTACCTATCGTGAGCTCTATTGGGTTTGATGAGCAAGGTAACTGGTATAACGTTAATGCTGATGAAGCTGCCGCAGCGATTGCTAGCAACTTAAATGCAGAACTTATTTTTATGACAGATGTAGAAGCGGTACTTGATGCAAACAAGCAGCCGTTACATCAACTTGACACAAAACACATTGATACTTTAATTGATGAAGGGGTAATTTTGGGCGGAATGGAGGTCAAAGTTAAGACCAGCCTGCACGCTGCCCAACATTTACGACGCGGTGTGTATATTTCCAGCTGGCAAAAGCCAGACAATTTAACTGCTTTGCTACAGGGCGAGCATGTCGGAACAAAAATTACACCATAGGGTTATCATGTTAGAGAATTTTTTAACGGGTCTAGAATTAGACCAACAAGGCGCACTAAATTTACTAAAACTAGCGCGTGATTTAAAAGCAAAGCCAGAAAAGTACAGCCAAGTATTAGCGGGTAAGTCAATTGTTACCTTATTTGAAAAGCAAAGTTTACGTACGCGTTTATCGTTTGATATTGGAATTAACCGTTTAGGCGGCCACGCTGTGTATTTAGATCAGCAAAACGGCGCTATGGGTGCACGTGAATCTGTAAAAGACTTTGCACTTAATATTTCTACGTGGGCTGATGGAATTGTAGCGCGCGTAAACCAGCACAGCACGTTAACCACCTTAGGTGAATACTCTAGTGTACCTGTCGTTAATAGCTTGTGTGATTTATATCACCCGTGCCAGGCATTGGCTGACTTTTTAACGCTACAAGAAGTACACGGCGATGTAAGCGAGCTAAAAGTGGCTTACTTAGGTGAAGGTAACAACGTTACTCATTCACTTATGTTATTAGCGGCAACGCTAGGTACTGATTTTGTTGCTGTTACACCAAAAGGCAGCTCGCCTGATTCGCAAATTCTTAAAAAGGCTGAGCAAATTGCTGCAATGAATGGCGCATCAGTAATGGTAAGCGACCGTGTAGAAGCCGCTGTAGGCGCTAATGTTGTATATGCAGATACGTGGGTGTCTATGGGCGATGATACGCCTCTTGAGCAAGTTAAAGAAAAATATATGCCATATCAGCTAAACCAAGCATTGCTAGAACAAACAGGTGCAACTACGGTATTACATTGCCAACCGGCACACCGTGAGTTTGAAATTACCTCTGAGGTAATGGATGGCCCAGCATCAAAAATTATTCAACAAGCAGAAAATCGTATGCATGCGCAAAATGCTCTGCTAGTTACATTACTAAATCCAAATTTTGTTAAGGAACACCTATGAGTTCAATTAAAAAAGTCGTTTTAGCCTATTCAGGTGGTCTTGATACTTCAGCTATCGTGCCATGGTTAAAAGAAAACTACGGTTGTGAAGTAATTGCCTTTGTTGCCGATGTAGGCCAAGGCGCTGAAGAGCTAGAAGGCGTTGAAGAAAAAGCCATCGCATCAGGCGCATCTGAGTGTTACGTAGTTGACTTAAAAGATGAAATGGTAAGTGAGTACATTTACCCAACGCTTAAAACGGGTTCTATTTACGAAGGTACTTATTTATTAGGTACGTCTATGGCGCGCCCTATTATTGCTAAAGCGCAAGTTGAAATTGCACGTAAAGTAGGTGCCGATGCACTTTCGCATGGTTGTACTGGTAAAGGTAACGACCAAGTACGTTTTGAATCATGTTTTGCAGCACTTGCACCCGATTTAAAAGTAATTGCACCATGGCGCGAGTGGGATTTATCAAGCCGTGAATCATTATTAGATTACTTGGCTGAGCGTGATATTCTGTGTTCTGCTTCAGCAACAAAAATATACAGCCGTGATGCTAACGCATGGCATATTTCGCACGAAGGCGGCGAGCTTGAAGATCCATGGTGTGAGCCTAGTGACCAAGTTTGGACCTGGACTAACTCACCAGAGCAAGCACCCGATAAAGCTGAGCATGTAACGCTTACGGTTATTGAGGGTGAAGTGGTTGCCGTAAATGGCGAGCAGCTTAAGCCTTACGACTGTTTAGTTAAATTAAACGACATTGCTGCGCCACATGGTGTTGGCCGTGTAGATATTGTAGAAAACCGTTTAGTAGGCATGAAATCGCGCGGCTGTTACGAAACTCCTGGTGGCACCGTTATTATGGCGGCACTGCAAGCCATTGACGAGCTAGTACTTGATAAATCAAGCCGTAAGTGGAAAGAAGTACTGGGCGGTGAGTTTTCGCATTTAGTCTATGACGGTCGTTGGTTTACACCTCTTAAAGATTCTATTTTAGCGGGCGCAGAAGCGCTTTCTACACTAGCAACGGGTGAAGTTGTACTTAAGCTTTACAAAGGGCAAGTGACAGCTGTTCAGAAAAAATCACCTAATAGCTTATACAGCGAAGACTTTGCTACATTTGGTGAAGACGACGTATATGACCAGTCACATGCTGAAGGCTTTATTCGTTTATTCTCGCTTTCGAGCAGAATTTCAGCAATGGCTAAAAAGTAAATTATTTATAGCCCCTTGTATAAGGGGCATTACAGGGTTTGGAGAGATTTCATGGCATTATGGGGCGGACGTTTTTCTACGGGTCCAGATGAGGCGTTTAAACAATTTAACGACTCACTTCCGTTCGATTATCAGTTAGCAGAGCAAGACATTATTGGCTCTGTGGCATGGGCAGGTGCGCTTGAGCAAGTAAATGTACTTACAAGCGATGAGCACACTAAGTTGGTTGCAGCACTAAATGAACTGCTTGAAGAAGTAAAAGCAGATCCACAAGCAGTGGCAACCTCAGGTGCAGAAGACATTCACTCGCACGTAGAAGCTGCACTAATCGAAAAAGTAGGTGATTTAGCTAAAAAGCTACACACAGGCCGAAGCCGTAATGACCAAGTAGCCACTGACTTTAGATTATGGTGCCGCGATACTGCTGATCATTTACTCGGTGCAATTGCTGCACTAAAAGCTGAGTTTGTGGCGTTAGCTGAGCGCGAACTGGGCACTATATTGCCAGGCTACACTCACTTACAACGTGCTCAACCTGTACTGTTTAGCCATTGGTGTATGGCTTATGTAGAGATGCTAGAGCGTGATGAAAGCCGCTTGCAAGATGCCAAAGCGCGTTTTAATTTTTGCCCTCTAGGCAGTGGCGCACTAGCAGGTACTGCCTACCCAATTGATCGCCAAGCTTTGGCGCAAGGCCTAGGCTTTACTGGCGCAACTAAAAACAGCCTTGATGGCGTATCTGACCGTGATTTTGTAGTAGAGCTTTTAAGCTGTGCTTCTATTTCTATGATTCATTTATCGCGTATGGCTGAAGATTTAATATTTTATAATTCTGGTGAAGCCGGATTTATAGAGCTTGCTGATAATGTTACCTCTGGCTCATCGTTAATGCCGCAGAAAAAGAACCCTGATGCACTAGAGCTTATTCGTGGTAAAACTGGCCGTGTATTTGGTGCGTTTAGTGCCATGATGATGACCTTAAAAGCACTCCCTCTTGCGTACAATAAAGATATGCAAGAAGACAAAGAAGGTCTTTTTGACGCTATGCCAACTTGGCTTGCCTGTATTCACATGGCGCAAGCGTGTATTAAAGGCGTAAAAGTAAACGGCGATAAAACGCTTGCAGCAGCAAAAGGCGGCCATGCTAATGCGACAGAGCTTGCAGACTACTTAGTAGCTAAAGGTGTGCCATTTAGAGAAGGCCACCACATTGTGGGTGTACTTGTGCAGCTTGCTATAAGTGAAGGTAAAACTCTTGAAGAGCTTTCGCTTGAGCAGTACAAATCGGTTAATGACGTATTTGAAGATGACGTTTACCCAGTACTTGAAATAGATGCCTGTATTAAAGCACGTCAAGCGCTTGGCGGTACATCTATTGAACAAGTTACTAAAGCGGTTAAAGAAGCCAAAAAAAAACAGCAAATAACGGTTCGTGATGCAAATTTAGATGATGTTGAAGATATTGCTAGGCTGATACAGCACTGGGCCACTGTAGGTGAAAACTTGCCGCGTGCTAAAAGCGACATGGTGCATTCAATTAACGAATTTGCAGTAACGGAAATAGACGGCAAAGTGTCGGGATGTGCATCGTTATACATTTACGACACGGGGCTTGCTGAAATACGCTCTTTAGGCATTGATCCACAAAGCGCGGTAACTGGGCAGGGTAGGCAGCTTGTAGAGCACTTATTAGCAAAAGCCAAAAAATTGGCGCTTAATCGCGTTATTGTACTAACCCGCGTGCCGGATTTTTTTGAACAGCAACGTTTTACTTTTTGTAGTAAAGAATCGTTACCAGAGAAGGTAATGAAAGATTGCGAACTTTGCCTTCGTAAAGAAAATTGTGACGAAGTAGCAATGGAATATATTTTAAAGCCAAGTACACGTGCGGAGATCCCGTGTAAATACGTGGCTTAAATTCCCTGGATATAAAAAACGTACGGTTACCCCTGTACGTTTTTTTATGTGTATAATAAACTGGTCAGATGAGTTCGGGTGCGAGTTTTTACTTTAGTAGCAAGGGTTAACTTAAAGCTTAGTGTAAATAAAATACCTTGTTAGCATATATTATGGGTATGTCAAAAAATCTTGGCACGCTGGTTGCTTTGTATAAGTCAGATAGCAAAATAGCTATCACTGCTTAAAACAGGTAATGCAATTACCTACATGATGGTGTGATTAAAAGTTGCGCCAAATAATATTAAAACTTATACAAGGATCAATCACATGCAAGTTTCAGCTAATAGCCAATTACAAATGCAAGCATACAATAAAACACAACAATTACAGCCTGCAGCGGAACAAATTGCTAGCCCTAAAACCCTACAATCTGATACAGTAAGTTTCTCTCAAGAGGCGATGAGTGCTGCCAGTGCTGATTTACAGCGTGGTGGGATTATAGTTCCAATTAGACCTAAATAATAAGGTAATGAATGTTTTTAACTGAGTTTTTTGGCTTTTTTTCCTTATCAGCATTTACGATGTGGGGGTTCTTAATGGCCTTCTTATTCAATGTATTTGTTTATTCAATTGGGGTAAAGAGAAAAACTACTCTATTACTCAGTTCAGCAATTATGATGGTATCTTACACAGCTTCAGATTATTTTTTTAATTGGTTTTCGCTTAAAAGTACTGTCTATCTTGATTGGGCTTTATACGACTATGCGACAGTAGGCGCTTTATTATTGGCGTATAAAGCTTCTAAAAATAGTACACCCTCTTTTCTCTACCTTATAACAGGCCTTATTTTAAACTCTATTTTCAGTTTGTTAATTTACTGTGATATTTATATTTACCAAACTAAAGAGCCATGGTTTTTGTGGGATTTTTATACCTTTTCTGTGAATATAATAGATTTCACCATGATCGTTGCTCTAATTGTAGATCGAGACTTTCTTGGCATTCATAAACTTAAGACATTCACAAGCCAGCTTTTTATGAAAAGTTCAAAGCTTTAATAAGCTAATAAAATTTAAATTTAAAAGCTTCACACCATTGGGTATATTTATCTTAATCTCTAACTTCGATTTCGCTTATATATTAAGCGCTATTGTGCAGTGGGGGTTTCTCATGGCCTTTTTGTACTCATTCGTATCCTCTATTAATAATCCCTTTAAAGGCTTTGTTGTACTTTCGAGTATTATGGCGATAGGTTATTTGCCTTGGATATTCACAAACTTTCAAACGGTTACTTATTTAGATTTTGCCCTTTTAGATATCGCTATTTTAGTTGCTGTGTATGTAACTCAGCGTTATTTTATTAAAGAGAAAACGACAGCTTATGTCTACTTAATCATCGGCCTTAGCGTTAACACCTTTTTAGCCCTATGCATGTATCTAGATACCAATATTCTATATAATTACACCTACTGGTGGTTTTGGCGCTTTTATTCATCGGCTGTTATGTTTTCTGATTTGTGTATGATCGCCGTACTAATTATCAATAGAGACTTTTTAGGCTTAATTAAGCTTAAAAGGTGGCTTTTGCAGCTAGCATTTTAAAGACGAAGTATCGATACGTTTATGGTAATGAAAGTTATAGTTTGGATAAGTAAAATACTAAGCTAGGTGCTCAGTTAATGGTGTTGTTTATTATTTTTGAGGTGCTTATTATTAGCGTTTACTTTTAAGATGGATATCATCTCTTTTTTATTAGATGTGAGAATTGCCCATATAATCGGTGTGGTATTGCAATGGGGGTTCCTCATGGCATTTTTATTTTCTTTAGTCTCATCTATCAATTCACGCTTTAAAGCGTTAATTATACTTTCATCGATTATGGCTATTTCGTATTTTCCAGGTGTTTTGTTCAATTACCAAACCATTACTTACCTTGATCTCGCTATTTTAGATGCTATCACCATTGTGGTTTTAATTATTGCCCAATACTTTTATATTAAAGAGAAAACAGTTGCATTTATGTATCTTATGCTTGGGCTGAGTATCAACATGTGCTTTGCTTTAGGTATGTATTTAGACTCTTATATTTTACATAATTACACCTATTGGTGGTTTTGGGGATTGTATTCATCAGTGGTGGCCATTTCTGATCTGAGTATGATTTTAGTGCTGTTTATTAATAAAGATTTTTTAAAAATTATTTATTTAAAAAACCTTATTTACTCGTTATTTGCTAAGAAACCGCAATAGTGGATAATGTTCTAATCCCTCCTGAAGTGTCAGTTTATATCGGTGCGTTAGTGCAGTGGGGGTTTTTAATGGCCTTTTTATATTCACTAACAACTAGCATTAACAATCCATCAAAACAGGCAGTATGGCTATCTTTAGTTATGGTAGTTTCTTACTGCTTAAGTACAGTTATAGATATTTACAACATTAGTTACATAGAACTGTTTTGCTATGATGTAGGCACTTTATTTTTTATTTTATTTCTGCGGTATTTCCTACCTGAAAAGCGCATATCTACTTACTTATTATTTGGCTTGAGCATCAATTCGTTATTATTTTTAGCTATGCACATAGATGTGTTTGTACGTGGTAATTACGAACCGTGGTGGTTTTGGTCTTTTTATACGGTTGTTATTAATATTATGGATATCATCATGGTTAGTATTTTTTTCGTTAAAAAGGATTTTTTAATGTTAGTGCATGCTACTGATAAGTTGGTGAACGGTGTTATGAGATTGAAGCAAAGTGGTTGATGTTCTTTGGGGACTGGTCGATTTAGGATACAACGTAGGTATTTTGTTTACGTGGTTTTTTCTTATTGCCTTTTTGTATAACTTATCGGCAAGTATTAATAAGCCAGATAAGAGCAGGGCACAACTTTCATTTATTATGATGGTATCCTACATAGCTAGTTTGTTTATGGATCCAATTATAGAAACACCGCACTTAAATTATTTTTATTATGATGCTGTAACTATCTTGGTTTTACTTCTGTGGCGTAATTTCACCAAACAAACTATACCTACGCCCTTTTATTATTTAATTGTAGGGCTGAGCTTTAATGCCTGTTTATTTTTAGGTATGCATTACGACATTGTTATACAAGGTACACTTTACTATTGGTGGTTTTGGGCGGTATATATTTTTGGGATGTATTTTAGCGATTTCACAATGGCAATTGTACTAATTATAAACAGAGATATTTTAGGTTTACTTCGGCTTAGGAGATATTTGAGATTATTTATAGAAAGGCTGAGGGAGTGAGTTAATTTAATTATTGTCTTATGGTATTTCCTACGCCTCAAAAGTGTAGATAGCGGTACAATTTTTACTTTTCAGGCGTTAAGGTTTCATGATTGATTTAATATTAAATACCAATATAACCTTCTATATAGGTGCATTTGTACAGTGGGGCTTTTTAATGGCTTTTTTGTACTCACTGGTCAGCTCAATAAATAACGCTGATAAGAGCAAAGTTTGGTTAACATCAATCATGGCACTTTCATATTCATCTAGCTTATTTATTGATATGGACTCCATAACCTACTTTGATTTTTTCTTATTTGATGCTGCAACACTAGCCTCAATTGCTTTATGTGGTTTTTTTATAAAAAGTTGCACCTTGTACATTTATTTACTTATTGGGTTAAGTATTAATACTTCTTTATTTTTTGCGATGTACATAGACAACGATATTATGCATCACTATGAGTACTGGTGGTTTTGGGATATTTACTTTGTAGGTGTTAATTTTAGCGATTTACTAATGATTACAGTAAGCCTTTTAAATAAAGATATTTTAGGTTTAGCAAAGTTAAGTAATTATTTAACAACAAAATTTAAGCCCTCACGATATGCATAGCCTGTTATGGGCGATGGCTGATCTTTATGATTACATAACCATTTTAATTACATGGCTGTTTGTTTTTGCATTTTTATATTGCTTATCTACAAGCATAAATAAGTCAGATAAAAGTTTAGCCAAAATATCATTTATTATGATGGCTTCATATACATCAAGTATGGTTATGGACCCGCAAACAGCCACACCTCACTTAAAACTGTTCTTATTTGATGCAGTTACCATAATCGCTTTGATGATATGGATGATTTTTTTATCGAAAGCTAAACCGATCGCTTTTTATTATTTAATCGTGGGGCTTAGTTTTAATGCGTTTGTATTTTACGGTATGCATTACGATAGTATCGTTCTTGGTAATATAGAGTATTGGTGGTTTTGGGGGCTTTATGGTATTGGGCAGCTTACAAGTGACTTAGTAATGGCATTGGTTTTATTTATAAACAAAGATATTTTAGGCTTGGTAAAGCTTAAGCGCGCTTTATTTAACCGCAATGAATTACAAGCTATGGCTAAAAAGTAGTTAGGTATAAAGTAGTTAGGTATATTAGCGCACCAAAGTGCGCTAATTGTGTTTTTTTAGTTTGCGTCGCAGCCTAACTTTTGTTTTAAAGCATCCACTACAAGTGGGCTTACAAATTCGCTCACATCGCCATTATGGCGGGCAACTTCTTTTACCAAGGTTGATGATATAAACGAATTGCGCTCAGAAGGTGTTAAAAATACGCTTTCTAAATCTGGATTTAGGCGGCGGTTCATATTTGCGAGCTGAAATTCGTAATCAAAATCAGATACCGCTCTAATACCGCGAATAAGCACATCGGCTTTATGATCAAAAGCTAAATCGGCTAGTAAGCCTGAAAAGCCAATCACTTTTACATTACTTAAATGCCCTAAAATAGTGTTGGCTAAATCAACTCGCTCATCGAGACTAAAGCACGGCTTTTTAGAAGGGTTATGAGCAATAGCAACAATAACCGTGCTAAACATTTTAGCTGCGCGCTGAATTAGGTCGGTGTGGCCGTTGGTTAACGGGTCGAATGTACCAGGATAGATTGCCGTAACGTTCATAGATTTCACTAACTATTATTTTTTAAGTAGTCTATCAGTGTTTGTTCTACAAATCAGCCTAGGAGATCAGGTTGAGCTTTTATGTTTGATATTTAATCAGTAAAAGTGCTTTAAATGAGTTACCATTTTTTAAAGTGTAATTACGCTGCTTAGGCTTTGCGTTAGCTAACAGCACTACATTATTGCAAATGTCTGCGTGCAGCATAATCAGACTTCGTTTTTAAAATAGTAAATTATGATGGTATTTAAACCAGCCCGATTTGTTTATACTGCAAGGCTGATATTTAGTGTAATGTAGTTTATAAGTTAAATTGAGTCGTCGCATATGAATACTAAGGATAAAATAATACACACCAGTATTTCGTTATTTAATGAACATGGTGAGCGTGCAATATCAACCAATCATATTGCATCACATTTAGGGATGAGCCCGGGTAATCTTTACTATCATTTTAAAAATAAAGAAGACATTATCCGACATATTTTTGCGCTTTACAGCGAGCATTTACATACTCATTTTAAACCCATTGAAGCAAACGATGATGCGTTTGATCATTTAACTGCTTATTTAGATTCATTATTTGAGCTAATGTGGCGCTATCATTTTTTTTACGACAACTTAGGCGACATCCTCTCCAGAGATGAAAGCTTAAAACAAGCCTACATTGGCTTTCAGTCAACTTTATTAGAGCAGGTTCGCCAAGTTATTTTAGGCCTGCGCGATAACGAAATGATTGCCATAGAAGAGCAAGATGCGCTTGAACTTGCCCATACTCTTAAGCTAACCGTTAGTTTTTGGACTCCGTATATTAAAGCGCGTAGGCTCAGTGGTAATTTAGCTGAGCAAGATATTTATCATGGCATTTTAAAAGTATTAGCATTATTTAGGGCTTACAGCACCGAAAAAAGCATTCTTAAAATGAATCAGTTACGTGAAAAATACACCCAACTTGCAGAGCAAGCGCCAGCGCTTGCCTAACTGCTGTTAGTTGGTTAGTTCCTAGACGCAAAAATTTTTGCTATAATCGCGCGCCCAATGCCTGGGAGCGCGAATTCCCGCAGTCTAAGAGTGAACTATGCTTAAATTTATCGTCAAACTACATCCTGAAATTGCCATTAAAAGCCGTTCGGTACGTAAACGCTTTACTAAAGTGTTAGAAAATAACATTAAAATTGTATTGCGCCGTGTTGACGAAAAAGTACAAGTAAGAAACAACTGGGATAATATTTCTGTTGTAACTAAGCTTGATGATGCACAAACACGCCTAGACTTTATCGATAGCTTGCAGCGCATTCCTGGTATTGTGCAATTTATTGAAGTGACCGAAACTGATTTCACAACGCTTGACGATATCTATAAAAAAACCATAGACCTAGTAGGGCACACCATTGTTGGTAAAACGTTTTGTGTACGCGCAAAGCGTATTGGTCAACACGACTTTACTTCTACCGATTTAGAGCGTTACGTGGGTGGTGGTTTAAACCAGCACGTTGAAGGCGCGCGCGTTAAGTTAAGCCGCCCAGAAGTAACTATTCGCTTAGAAGTAAAAGACGATAAAGCCTACATAGTTACGCAAACTCACCTAGGTATGGCAGGCTTTCCACTACCAACACAAGAAGACGTGCTTTCGTTAATGTCAGGCGGCTTTGACTCTGGTGTAGCAAGTTATCAGATGATCCGTAAGGGCGCTCGCACGCACTTTTTATTCTTTAATTTAGGTGGCGCAGCACACGAAATTGGTGTTAAGCAAGCCTGCTACTATTTATGGAAAAAATTTAGCTCTACCCATAAAGTTAAATTTATCACGGTTGATTTTGAACCGGTTGTTGCCGAAATTTTAGAGAACGTTGAAAACAGCCAAATGGGTGTTGTGCTAAAACGCATGATGATGCGTGCTGGCAGCCAAGTAGCCGAAAAATTAAATATTCAAGCCTTGGTAACTGGTGAGAGTATAGGTCAGGTTTCTAGCCAAACCTTAGCTAATTTAAGTGTAATTGACCGCGTAACAGAAACCCTGATTTTGCGCCCACTTATTCAGCACGACAAACAAGAAATTATAAATATTGCACGTAAAATTGGCACCGCAGAAATGGCCGAAACCATGCCTGAGTACTGTGGCGTAATATCTAAAAAGCCAACGGTTAAAGCTAAACTTGACGTTATTAAAGCCGAAGAAGAAAAGTTCGACTTTGATGTGCTTAATACTGTTGTTGAAAACGCTCGCATTATGGATGTGCGTGATATAGACGTAGAAGCTAAGCAAGAACTTAAAGAAGCTGAGTCGGTAGTTGATTTACCAGCGGGTGCTGTGGTTGTTGATATTCGCTCACCAGAGGAAGAGGATGCAGCGCCGCTTGAGATTGACGGTATAGATGTAGTGCATTTACCGTTTTTCCGCTTAGCGACTAAATTTGGTGATCTGCCAAAAGATAAGGATTACTACCTGTATTGTGAAAGAGGGGTTATGAGCCAGTTACAGGCGCTTATTCTTCATGAAGCAGGCTTTACGGGTGTAAAAGTTTATCGCCCGTAAAGGTTAACCGTAATTTAGAGCGTGGTTTATACCACGCTTTTTTTTGCCTTAATTTTAGCAAGTAGGGCATCGTTTAGCGGGGTGCTGATATTTAATCGCTTACCTTGTTGGCTAATATAGCCACAAATGGCGTCTATTTCGGTTTGTCGGTTATGCGCTACGTCTTGATGCATTGAAGAGTAGTTTTCAGCGGTTAGCATCATTACGTTATAAGCGTTGTTAAGTGCATCAGCCAGCTTAATATCAAGCTTTAAAGCCTGGGCTATTTGGCATGCCTCAGTTAATAAATTAAAGATAATGCTATTAAAATAAGGGGCACGTAACTGACCATTTTTAATATCATACAATGCGCTTAATGGGTTAATGGCAATATTTACTAATAGTTTTTCAAATCGTAGCTGCTCAATATTAGTAGTGTAGCTAAGCTGCGGCACGTTTTGCAATTGCTCACACATTGCTTGGCGATAACTGTGCGCGCAAGGGTTGCAGGCACCTAATACGCTTTTACCTTCACCGGTGTGCTGTACTATAAAGTCGTTTGTTTTAAAGCCAGCCATGCTGGTGGTTAAAAAGTACAACGCTTGTTGCTTATCGAGTTGCTCATTGAGTGTTTCAACATTACCCATACCGTTGTGCGATACAATAAGTACACTACTTGGCGATAAAAAGGGTTTAATTTGCGTAAAGGCCGATTGCACCTGAAAAGCCTTTACTGCAAAAATAACAATATCAAACGCGGGCTGTTCATTAATTTGCTTAAGTGTAATAAATCGTGCATTAATTTTTTGCGAAGGCTGTTTTGCTTTGCAATAAAAGCGTGTATTTGCAGTGGCTTTGCGTGTTAACACATGAACAGTGTGAGCTTTAGATAAAAAATGGCTTAGCAATAAACCAATAGCGCCGTCGCCAATAATAAGAATATTAGCCATAAGGGTTCTTTTTTCGAGGAGTAAAAATGGTTCTTAGTAAAAAGTACGTGGCCGCACCGGCAAAATCAGCAACAAAATCACCTAACGAGGCCTGCCTGTAGGGAAGCGCATCTTGCATTATTTCTATTGCTGCACCGTAGCCCGCAAGCAAAAGTACTTGCGTGTACAGCGGTAACTTAAAGGCTTTATCCATAATGATGGCAAGTATAAAAAATATCCCAAAGTGGGCAACTTTATCAACATGTGGAAATAAGTTCGTAACGCCGCCTTTTATTTCTTTGGCAAATAAGAGGGTAAACACCACAATACTAATCAAAAAAACTGCTTGGTAAACACGCCTTGTCACGATAAATCCTAAAACCGCTTAAAAAAGAGGCTGCAGTATATCAAACTAAATTAGTATCGCACCTGAACAACTGGCAGAAAAATGTAAAGATTTATAATTTTAGCGTTATAATCGGCGCATAAATTTAGATTTAATAGTTAGGAGAACCCAATGCCTTCATTTGATATCGTATCAGAAGTAGAAATGAACGAAGCTAAAAATGCAGTAGATAACGCCAACCGTGAGCTAGAAACGCGCTTTGACTTTAGAGGCGTAGATGCATCAATTGAGCTAAACGACAAAACAATTAAACTAAAAGCAGAAGCTGACTCACAAGTTATGCAATTGTTTGATATTTTAGCAGGTAAAATTTCTAAGCGTGGTATGGACGTAGCAAGCTTGGAACTACAAGACATCACTCGTGCTGGTAAAAACGTGTTTCGTAATGTTGCACTTAAACAAGGCATTGAGAAAGACATGGCTAAAAAAGTAGTTAAAGCCATTAAAGACTCAAAAGTAAAAGTACAAGCTGCTATTCAAGGTGAAGAAGTACGTGTAACGGGTAAAAAACGTGATGATTTACAAGCTGCTATGCAAGTCGTTCGCACTGCAGATTTAGGTCAGCCTTTTCAGTTTAAAAACTTTCGCGATTAATTAGCTAAGTGTCTTTAGTATTTTAAAGTGAAAATTTAAATGTGTGGTTATTAAATATATTAGCCACACATTTTACCCCGCCCTAATTACAGCCTTTACTTACTCGCAAGCCTAAACCCCTTTTACCTGTGTAAAATTAGTCCACTGTTATTCCATACTCTTTTAACGTTATTTAAATGCATTATTAAACCTGCTTATCACGCAGTTGCGTATATTAGGCTATTCTTAATATCAATATTACTTAATAGCGACTGTTAAAGGCTTTAAATGCTTAAGTTTCTTGTTTTTATAATTATTATTGCATGCAGTAAGTTTAGTTTTGCCAAGCCAATAAATGTAGATGTGTTGGTAGAAGACGGTTACTTTCCAATTATTATTAATGCCGAAAAAGAGCAAGGGTTAGCGCCTGAGTTTGTAAAAATACTCAATGACTATCAAAGCGAATATAAATTTACTCTTAACTCTTTGCCTGTAAAAAGGCTCAAAAAGTGGGTCGAATGGGGTGAATTCGACATGTTGTTTTTAATGGCTATGCAATGGGTGCCTGAGGTAGCAAGAAGTGCCTTACAGGAAACGAGCTTTTATGTTATTGCTAAAAATGAGTTGTATACGCTGGCACAAAACACCCAAAAGCAAAGCTATTTCGATGACTTACATGCTTTAACAAAAGCGGGGGTATTAGGGTATTCCTATCGTTTTGCTGATTTTAAAACCGATGCACAATATTTAAGTGAAGAACACCAAGTTAGTTTAACAATCGATGAGTTTAATGTTGTTAAAATGCTGCTATTAAAGCGTGCCGATGTAGGGGTGTTAAATAACATAGCTTATCAATACTTTAAAAAGAACAACATTTTTAATATGAACCTGCTTTATAAGAGTAATACCCCAGATGCTATATACGATACTCATTTTTTAGTTAATCCTGCGCGCAGTAAAATTACGGTAAAACAAATGGATAAGCTTTTAAATTCGCCCGAAATAAAACCTAAAATCACAGCGCTTTTAAGTTTATACGGCGTAACATCCAGCTTTACTGAAAATAAATAATTTAACCTTTAGCTATATAGACGTCCGTTGACATTTGTAAACAAACTGCTCACAATAACCGCCTATTTTCAAGGTGCTTGCTGGTTGCTAAATACAGGGTTTAAAGTATTAAAACTAACAGCGAGATAATCGGGAAGTTGGTGCGCCTTTATGACAAAAGCAATCCCAACACTGCCCCCGCAACGGTAAAGTATTAACGCATTTATGTGTTTACTGAGTCCGGAGACCGGCCTTGAAGTAATCTTACTTACTTAAATCTTTGCGGTGGGCAAAGATAGGGAACATCATGCTAAATAAAACAACTCTTGGCGTTGCTATCTCGGCTGCGCTGTCTTTTTCTGTATCTGCTGCACAAAGCCCAATTGAAAAAATCACTGTTACCGCTAATAAATTTGAACAATCAATAAATAATGTATTAGCGAGCGTTAATGTAATTGAACGCGCCGAAATAGATGCAAGCAATGTACGCGATTTACCAACCTTACTAAGCACACAAGTGGGTTTTCAAATTAATCCTAATGGTGGCTTTGGCCAAACGTCGGGCGTGTCTTTACGTGGTACAGGTTCTGGCGATACGCTAATTTTAATTGATGGTGTACGCACGGGCTCAGCCACGCTAGGACAAAAAGCATTAAGTAACGTGCCGCTAAATAGTATTGAGCGAATCGAGATCATAAAAGGCTCGCGTGCAGCTGTGTATGGCTCAGATGCATTAGCTGGGGTTATTAATATAATAACGCGTGAAGCGAGTAATGTATCACTTGATGCCACATTTGGCTCTAACGCTTATCAAAACTATCAGCTTGCAGGTTCAGTAAAAACAGATGAAGTGGTTAGCGCATTTAATGCAGGCTTTGAAAAAACCGATGGTTTTGATGCATTACAAGGTATAGCGCCCGATGACGACAGCTATGAAAATAAAAACGTAGGCTTTAAAGTAAACTATGCAGATGCACACTACGGTAACTTTAAGCTACTAGGCCAGTACAGCGAAGGTTACGCGGATTACGATAGCAGCTTTAGCCCTGCAACGAGCACGGTTGAAAGAGGGGACTTTAAAAACTATCAACTGTCGGCGCAGTGGAGCAAAAACTACACTAACCAATCTCATGCTATAGATGTTGCTTTTGCAACCGATGATTCTGACAGCACATATGTGGACTCTTTTACCGGCGGGCCATTAACCAGTACATTTATTACTAAGCGCTCGCAAGTAGATTACAGCGGCCAATACCGCTTAACAAATGCGCTTAATATTAGCGGCGGCGTTAATTGGTATAACGATGATGTATCGCAAAGCTCGCTAGCATTTGATGAGGATAGCCGCGATGTATTAGCAGTGTTTGTTGGGGCTTATTACGACACCGACACTGTGCTTGCCAATTTAACTCTTCGCCAAGACGACGATGAACAGTTTGGTGATGAAACAACCTATACTGCGGCGGCTGGTTATCATTTATCTGAAAATTCAACATTTAGAATTAGTCAAAGCACAGGTTTTAAAGCGCCAACATTTAACGATTTATACTACCCAAATTTTGGTAATCCGGATCTCCAACCTGAAAAGTCAATAAACCGCGAGCTTGGTGTAAATGTTAATTTTGACAGTGCACAAGTCGATTTTGCAATTTTTAGAAACGATATCGAAGATAAAATTGATTACGATGAAAACTTTGCGTTAGCTAATATAAACGAAGCTCGCTATGAAGGGGTTGAGTTTAGCCTTACACAGCAAATTTTAGGTTTTGATAGCCACTTTAATTTTGCATATTTAAGTGCCGAAAACAAAGAAACCGGCGATGAGCTACGCAATGTTGCCAAGCGCACTGTTAATTGGGAGCTCGCAAAGCAATTTGGTGATTTTGATGCTCGCATTGATATGCAATACCGCAGTGATCGCGAGGGGGCAGTAACGCGCCTAGGATCGTATACACTTTGGAACCTAGCGGGTAACTATCATGTAAACGATAATATTGAGCTGTCGCTTCGTGTAGAGAACCTATTTGACAGAGATTACAATGTGGTTGACTCAAGAGCTGACTTTACAAGCGGTGACGTATATTACTACAACACCCCAGAGCGCCGCTTTTTTGCAGGTGCAAGCTATCAGTTTTAATAGCGTTTTTTAATATACAAAAGCCCGATTTATATCGGGCTTTTTAATGAACAACGAAAATTAGCTAGTTAGCTAAGAATTCTTTAAATACAGTTTCAAACTTGTGTAATTTAGGTGCTATTAAAATACTACAGTAACCCTGCTGTGGGTTTTCGTTGTAGTAATCTTGATGATAATGCTCCGCTGGGTAATATGTGGTAGCAGGGCTAACCTCTGTCACTATTGGTTCGCTAATATGGTTTTGTAGCTGGGCTATCATCTCATTGGTTTGACATAATTGTGCATCGTTGTGGTAATAAACAACACTTCTATACTGTGTGCCAATATCGTTACCTTGGCGATTTAATTGCGTGGCATCGTGTAACGTAAAAAACATGCTAAGCAGTGTTTCAAAACTCACTACAGCGCTGTCAAATTCCAGTTGCACAACCTCAGCATGGCCTGTTGTACCAGAGCAGACTGATTTATACGTGGGGTTGTCTGTATGGCCGCCGGTGTAACCTGAGCTTACGTTTAGTACACCTTTTACTCGTCTGAATGCAGCGTCTATACACCAAAAACAGCCTCCACCAAATGTTGCTAATTGTGCTGATGTGCTCATAAGTTGTCCTAATTATGTCTGTTACAGTATTAAGGCGAGCATAAATTGAATACGCCGTAACAGCAAGTTACGGCGCAGTGTAAGCTCAGTTAAATTTCTTCGCTGTCTTTGAGCGGGTGAGAGTCGGCTTGCTTATTTAATTTTTGCTGTAAAAATTCTGGCGACTGTGTGTTGCGGGCTAGGGCATAATACGCCGCAGGCACAACATAAAGCGTTAGCAATGTTGCTACAATAACCCCTGTAAATACCACCACACCAATTACCATGCGGCTCTCTGCGCCTGGGCCTGATGCCAATACTAAAGGCACTGCGCTCATTACCGTAGTCAGAGAGGTCATTATTATTGGGCGCAGGCGCTGAGTGGCCGCTTGCAAAATAGCCTCGCTAAATTCTACGCCTTTATCGCGCAGTTGGTTGGTAAATTCGACTATTAAAATACCATTTTTAGCGCTTAAACCTATCAGCATTACAATACCAATTTGGCTATAAATATTAAGCGTTAAGCCGGTTACCCATAGGCCAAACATGGCGCCCATTAGGCCAAGTGGTACTGTTAGCATAATGACAAACGGGTGCATAAAGCTTTCAAATTGGGCAGCTAAAACTAAAAAGGTTACAGTTAGGGCAAGCACAAATACATAGGTCATGGCCGATGCGCCTTCGTAATATAATTGTGATTCACCTTTATAATCTACAGCGCCGTCAATGTCGTTTTCTTCTGCGGCTACTTTGTTTAAAAAGTTAAGTGCTTGTTCAAGTGTATAACCGTCCGCAAGATTAGCGCTTAGTGTAATGGCGCGCATTCGGTTATAACGGTTTAAGCGCGATGCTGTGGCCTCTTCTTTTAAGCTTATAAGGCTATCTAGTGGGACCAGTTCACCACTGCGTGATTTAAGGTAAATATTTGAAATGTCAGTAGGGTTTGTAAAGTCTTGTTTAGTGCCTTTTAAAATTACATCGTATTCTTCACCACGGTCAATAAAGGTGGTAACACGGCGCTGCCCTAGCATGGTTTCAAGCGTGGTACCTACATCGGATACCGACACACCTAAATCGGCGGCTTTGTTTTTATCTATGCTGACTAAAAATTGTGGAAAGGTTTCTTTATAGTCGTGATCGATTCTTACCAAGCCTGGATTTTTTTCTGCGCGCTCTATAATGCGGTCGCGCCAATCAGCAAGTTGCTCGTAATCGTTACCTTGTAGTACAAACTCAATGGGGCGAGAAGAGCCCCCACCGCCAATACCACGGCGCATAATAGCAAAGGCACGTACATCTGTTACTTCGGTCATTTTGGCGCTTATTTCGTCCATAACTTCCCAGGTAGAGCGTTTGCGCTTATCCCAATCGGCCATACCAACGATAGCAACACCGCCACTGCCGCCCCAGCCCGGTACGCGCACTAAAACACGGCTTAATTCGCCAGCTTCTGAGTAAGGAAGCAGGCGCTCTTCTATTTTGGCCATGTTGGCAGCGTTATTTTCATAACTTGCGCCTTCAGGGCCGCTCATCATAATAAAAAAGGTACCGCGGTCTTCTTTTGGCGTAAGCTCAGAGGGCACTTGCAAAAACAACGAGTAGCTAACAAAACCAGCAAGTACTAGGCTTATCATTAAGCCCCATTTTTTGGTCATATTTGAGGTAAGCGATTGGCGGTAACTGTTTTCAACTTTGCTAAAAACACGGTCCATCCATTGGCTAAATTTACTTTCTTTTTCTGACGCTTTTAAAACTTTAGAGCACAGCGCCGGCGAGAGGGTAAGGGCAGTAATACTAGAGAAAAACACCGCGGCACTTACAGCCATTGCAAACTCTGTAAACAAAGCGCCAATTCGCCCATCCATAAATACTAAAGGTACAAACACCGAAATAAGCACAAGCGTTGTCGCAATAATTGCAAAGCCTACTTCGCGGGCACCTCTAAAGGCCGCTAATAAAGGTGGTTCGCCAAGCTCAATCCGACGGTGAATATTTTCAAGCATTACAATGGCGTCATCTACGACCAAACCAATCGCTAATACCAGCGCAAGTAAGGTTAATAAGTTGATTGAATAACCCATGGCAAGTAAAAACATAAAGCTGCCAACAAGTGCTACAGGCACAGTAACGGCGGGGATAAGCGTAGCGCGAATATTACCTAAAAAGATAAATATTATTAACACCACTAACCCCATAGAAATGGCAAGCGTGCTATATACTTCGTTGATTGACTCTTTAATAAAAATAGACGAGTCGTAGCTGTCTTGAATAGTGGTGCCCTCTGGCAAATTACGTTTTATTTTTTCAAGTTCACTGCGGGCGTTGTCTACCACTGTTAAGGTGTTTGCTTTAGCTTGCTTTACTATGCCAAGGCCAATCATGTTACGGCCGTTACCACGGAACAGGCTTTCATCGTCGGCGGCTTCTAAATGTACATCGGCAACTTCACCTAAACGCACAAGGTAGCCGTCTTCACCACGTTTAATAACTAAGTTTTGAAAATCACGTTGGTCTTTATAGCTACGCGCTGTTCGTACGGTAAAATCGCGGTCGATAGATTCAATTTCACCTGCTGGTAGCTCTACGTTTTCACTGCGTAGGGTGTTTTCGATATCACTCGAAGTGATCCCTCGAGCAGCCATGGCTTGGCGGTTTAGCCAAATTTTCATGGCGTATTGGCGCTCACCACCAATACGTACATTTGAAACGCCATCTACAACGGCTAATCGGTCGACAATAAAGCGCTGTGCATAATCGCTCAATTGCAGCGAGTTCATGGTTTCACTGTTAAGTACAAACCAAGCAATAGGACTCTCGTCGCTGTTTGACTTAGATACCTCTGGTGGGCGTACTTGCTCTGGTAGGTTATCTAGTGCGCGAGCTACTCGCTCTCGTACATCGTTTGAGGCTGCGTCAATATCACGGCTTATATCAAACTCAATAACGATATTAGAGCGCCCATTTCTGCTTGAAGAATTAATACTTTTAATGCCTTCAATACCCGATATCCGGTTTTCTAATATTTGTGTTATTTTTGTCTCGACTATTTCTGCCGAAGCACCAGTGTAGTCAGTACTAATACTGACAATAGGGGTTTCAATATCTGGGTATTCTCTAAGTGGTAGCATCGAAAAAGCCACCAAGCCAAATGTTAGCAGTAGTAAGTTAATTACTATGGCAAAAACAGGGCGTTTAACACTCGTGTCTGTAATTTTCACCGATTAACCCTCAACACTTACTTTGCTACCAGGGCGAATTTTAATAATGCCTTCGGTAATCACTTGCTCGCCATCGCTAAGGCCTTCATCAATCGCTACCCAGCCGTTATTTCTGCCAGCAACATGCACTTCTACCTTATTGGCAATACCATCTTTTACTTGGTATACAAAATGTTTATCTTGCAGTGGGATCACGGCTTTTTCTGGCACCATAAGCGCCTGATTGCTACTAAGCTCCAAAGCGGTGTTTAAAAGCATACCAGGGCGTAATAATCCGGATTTATTAGCAAAGCTTGCGGTTACTTCTACACTGCGAGTAATCGAGTCGATACGAGAACTAATATGGGTCACTTTGCCGGTAAAAGTGCGCCCTGGGTAGGCATCGTTTTGAGTATGTACTTTCATGCCTAGGTTAAGTTGAGATAAATATTTTTCAGGGACTTTAAAGTCAACTTTTATAATACTAATATCATCAAGCGTTGTAATAATTGTATCGCTACTTACATAAGCACCAACCGACACTTCTCGTTTGCCTAATAAGCCAGAAAACGGCGCGGTAATTAGCATTTCATCAAGTTTGGTTTTAGCGCTTTCTAGTTGGGCTTGCGTGGCATCTACGCGAGAAAGCTGCTCTTCTAATAATGATTTAGCAGTAGATTGCGTACGAGAAAGCTCAGTAAGGCGGCTTAACTGACGTTTTTCTTCTTTTAAGTTAATGCCTAGCTCTTTTACAGCGTATTGTTCTTGCTGATTTTGCAGCTGCACAAGGCGTTGGCCTTTACTTACTAAGTCGCCATCTTCAAAATATATGTGTGTAACATAATCGCTTTGTGCGCTTTTTATATAAATTGCTTGGTTTGCGCGTGCACTGCCTATGGCTTCAATCATAACGGTGTTTTCTTGAGACGATACCGTATGAGCCATTACCTGTGTGGGTGTATCACTTGAATTAGATTGTTCGCCATGGCTAGATGGAAAATATAAGTACACACTTAAAATAACAAGAAGCGTAATTAAAAATGGAAAAAGAGCTTTACCTGACTGTTTTGAATACATCGTTTTCATACCTGAAAATAAATTGTAAGTATTGTACGAAATAAGACC
This sequence comes from Pseudoalteromonas sp. 2CM41L, assembly GCF_023161905.1. Lineage (NCBI taxonomy): Bacteria > Pseudomonadati > Pseudomonadota > Gammaproteobacteria > Alteromonadales > Pseudoalteromonadaceae > Pseudoalteromonas > Pseudoalteromonas sp. 2CM41L. The sequence goes on along the minus strand of NZ_JALNTN010000011.1, from coordinate 73,557 downwards.
GTGAAAAGGCGGTTATGTGTCTCATAAATTTGTGCGTTAGGCGTAAAAATTTATGAGACTAATTACTTGTTCCCATTTAACACTAAAATTATGATAAAACGATGAAGCAACCACCGCAGTGTAAAACCTGTTTAACAATGAGAAAAATAATACTTTGGGGTATTGTTATGTTTTTATTTTATATGGTTTTTTACCAATATGGGTAAGCCAAGTTCAATAATAAAATACAGGGCGCAAGGGGCGCGCAATGGCATTGAAGTACTTACTGTAGGCAGCGTAGGCTTAGTATTTATTATGCTGTTTAATTTACTGCGCCCAGGTGAAATTAGCTTAATAGAAATTTTTTTAGTAAGCATGTGCATAGCTGCTATTTTTATTGGTTTTTTAAAAACACAGGAACCTTATTACAGTTTAGTGCTTAGTGAGTCCTTACTTGTGTATCAGCATAAGTATGGCCAGTGGCAGTTACATGTTAGTAACTTACACCACAGCGGTATTCCTAAGGTGGCTGACGGCCTTGAATACCTTGAATTAAACGCAGTAGGTTTAAAACTCAATGATATGGACGAATTTTTAAGCGCTATACACCCACGCATTGCCGGAAAACTACTGATAGAGCAGCGTAATTTATTTATGCAAGCTGTTCAAAAACATTGCAAAAATGGCAATTGCCCATCAGAATGGTTAATAGAAGAGACACAATACACCTCACCTAAAGGATTTAGCTATACTGGACTTATAGCTATGTTTGCTAACAGAGCCAAGCACCTTGAGTTGTTAACGGGATATAACTTACTGTTACCCGCAAGTGTATTAGAGACAGACATTTGGTCGTTCAGTGCCGATTTAAATAAATGGAAACGCGCACCTGAACGGTTTATAGCATCGCAAGTTGGACACTAAATGCGATAGTAGGAAAAATAATGAGCCAAGAAAGATCTTTTATAAAGAGTGGTCGCAACACCATCATCCATAAAGATAAAAAGCTTGATCTAGTCATTGTAAATGCAGAGCAGCACCCACGTATAAAGGTAACTCAAAATGGTTTGGAGCCATTTAAAGAGGACCTACCTAAAAACCGGCGTGATGCCAAAGAGCGTTACCTTGAAATTGTTAATGTAAGTAGCGCTGATATTTTTGGTGAAGAAAAACAGCTGTTGTTTATTCAGGCCCTTGATGGGCGTGAATACAAAGTAGATTACTCAAAAATAGGCACTAAGCTGTTTGTGCGTATTCATCAAGATACGTATATGTAATACCAATCCACAATAATGCTTAATCATTTTGCGACACGTTTTCCAGCCTCAAAATGGATCACTTAATTAAGCGAATTGGTATAACTCTAAATGGCACCTTTATTGCTAGTGATTACACTATAGTAATTATTTGACATTATAGGTGCGTTTTATGAAAGCGTTTGCTTTTACTCCTCTTATATCTTGTTTTTTATTGGCTGCCTGTGGCGGTGGAGGCGGCGGTAGTGAAGACTCTGCTGTTGAAACCTCGGTTAATGCCGGAACCGATCTTCAAGTTGTAGAAAAAACCGAGTTTACAATCACCGCACAAGGCTCACCAGCCGACGGTACCTTTACTTGGCAGCGCGTTAGCGGCCCATCTGTGGACGGCTTCCCGCTTGAAGGTGCAGAGCAAACAATTACTGCGCCTGATGTTAAAGCCGATAGTGAACTTGTACTATCTGTAAGCTATCAAACAGATAATGGCAGCTTAGTTAGTGACAACGTGAGCATATTTATTACCTCAAGTAATCAATTACCGCTTGCTGTTGTTAGTCAAACAGCCCCAGAAACACTGCCTTCAACCTATAACGACACCGTAACGTTAAGCGCTGAAGAGTCGAGCGACCCTGATGAAAATGGCCAAATTAATAGCTATCAGTGGCAATTAATTTCAGGCCCTGATTTAGATGTAACCGACTTTGACAACTCTACGGTAAGTTTTAGCCACCCGCTGCTTGAATCAAATACTAATTTAATATGGCAATTAAGCGTTACCGACGACGAGGGCGGCGAGGCAAGTACTGAATACAGTATGACATTAAATAAAACAGACGAGCTGGTTGTGGCCAATGCCGGAGATGACCAAAACGTTGAAGAATTTGAGGAAGTGACCTTAGATGCAAGTGAAAGTGACACCCTAACAGATACGTTTTCATGTAGCTGGCAACAATTAACGGGCAATGCCGAAACGCTGGCAAATACTAGCCAATGTACCACGACATTTTTTGCCTCCGACGTTGATTTAGATACCACGTTGAGCTTTGAAGTCACTGTTACTGATTCTAAAGGGCGCACTGACACCGATACCGTATTTATTGACGTATCACCAAAAGCATTAGGGTTAATTAACGACAGTGGCCTAGGCGAGTGTTATAACAATACCCAGCGTATCAATTGCCAAAGTAGTGACTTTCCGGGTCAAGATGCAGAGCTTGGTCGAGACAGCTTTGCCAACCAACTCGATAAAGCAGGCCAAGGTAACCTTGCGTTTGACTACACTAAGCTAAATCAGTTTGCTGATGAAGTAGCGGATGATAGTGACGACTTTACTTGTATACGCGACAACGTAACGGGGCTTGTATGGGAAGTGAAAAGTGTAGAGTCAGGTACATTACCTAATACCACCTTACGCGATGGCCAAAATCATTACTTTTGGGATTTAGGCACGACAACCTTTACCGATACCAGTACCGCTAATACCACCTGTCCAGATGATACAAGCTGTGGTGTGCAAACCTATATAAATGAAGTGAACGACTTAGATTTTTGCGGCGGTACCAATTGGCGCTTACCAACTTACACTGAGCTGTTGAGCTTAATAGATTATGGCAAGCAGGGCGAAAACGTATTAATTGATGAAGCGTTTTTTCCAAATATGCCAGAAGCAGGCGCTATAGATGATGTGAATTTACCGTACTGGACATCACAAACTGCAGCCGATGGTACCAGCTTATCGCAAGCGTACATTATCGATATGAGCAACGGGAATGACTTAGCCTACCCGAAAGAAAAATACGCGTATGTACGTTTAGTCAGAAGCCGATAGGAGAAAATCATGAAAACATGCTTACTATTTTCAATGGCTGTATTTAGCGCAAGCTTTCAACTAGCCGCAGCGCAAACGTGTTACGACGGGGCGGATACAACAACACCAACCACTCGCTTCACCCTTAATGAGGATGGCACAGTGTTAGATACAGAAACAGGCCTAATGTGGCAACGTTGTAGCTACGGACAAGTTTACGATAGCGACACTGAAACATGCACAGGCTCTTCTCCGTCACTTAATTGGCAAGAAGCACTTAGAGGCGCAGAAAACGACACCACTGCCGATTACGACGATTGGCAGGTGCCTAATGTTAAAGAGCTTGCCAGTATTTTAGAGCACAGCTGCACCGAACCAAGTATTAACGAAGAGGTGTTTTTAGGCACTAAATTGCAAAACTACTGGAGTAATACCTCAGGGGTAAGCACGATGAGCTCAGCATGGGTTTACCAGTTTGATAGTGGGCTTAATAGCTTACATGCTAAAACCAGTGACGTGTATTTACGTTTGGTGCGTTACGAAAACTAAGTAAAATAAAATAGCCAAGCACTTAGCTTTAATACAAAAGCGCCGCTAAATTTAGCGGCGCTTTTTTGTTTTACATAAATTTACGTTATTTCAATAATAAAGCGCATACAACGTTGTTACTTTGTCGTTTTTTTTGCCATTATAGGCCGAGTTTTAATGACGAAGGAACATTGCGGTGTATTTAAGCTACTTTGGCTTGAGCGAAAAGCCATTTTCGATCTCGCCCAACCCCCATTATTTATTTTTAAGCGAACGCCACAAAGAGGCACTTGCCCACTTAACCTATGGTTTAGGCGAAGATGGCGGGTTTGTATTGCTAACCGGCGAAGTGGGAACAGGCAAAACCACCATTACCCGCAGTATGTTAGAGCAACTGCCAGAGAACACTCAAGTTGCAATGATCCATAATCCGGCACTGTCGGAGCTTGAACTTTTGGCCAGTATTTGTGATGAGCTAAACATTACTTACGATGCCCAAAATGCCACCCTTAAAAGTTTAACCGACATTATTAAGCAGCACCTAGAGGCTAATAACAAAGCGGGCGGGCACACAATTTTAATTATTGATGAAGCGCAGCTCCTTGCCCCCGATGTGCTTGAGCAATTACGACTATTAACCAACATAGAAACTGATCATAAAAAACTGTTACAAATAGTCTTAGTGGGTCAACCAGAGCTTCAGGCATTATTAAAACGTACTGAGCTTAGGCAGTTAGCGCAGCGAATTACAGCACGTTATCATTTATTACCGCTCACCCAAGGGCAAACAGTTGCGTATATAAAGCATCGTTTACATATTGCCGGGTGTGATAAAGGCGTGTTTTCGCTCGATGCTATGCAAGCTGTACATCAGTTAACTGGCGGCATTCCACGCTTAATGAATTTAGTCTGTGAGCGCGCGTTAGTCGGGGCTTTTTCTAAGCAGCAGCTTATTGTTGATAGTGATATTATAAAACAATCAGCCCAAGAATCACTGCCTATGGACTTTGTGGCTGCGCAGAATAATGCGCCTAAATCCACTGGCCGTGTTTATTATTACTTAGCATTTGCTGCTTTGTTTGCAGTAGGTGTTGGCATGTCGTTTATTATATAGTTAGGTAATTTATGTCTTATTTATTAGATGCATTAAAGCAATCTCAACAAGCAGATATGAGCGCCGAGCAATATGATTTGCAGTCAGCGCAGTTAAAGCAGCAGCAAGCACTTACGCGCTATAAAAAAATGGTGTGGCTACTTGGCGGCGCAATTGCAGCATTTATTGCCATAGCGGGTGGCTTTACAGCGGGTAAGTGGTTTCAAAGCAGCGCACTATTAAAAACAAGCCAGCCGGTTGACGTTGTTAGCACTGATAGCAAAAAACAAAAACAAGCAGTAACAGATGAGCCAACTACAGCGCTAAATAAAGCCGTAAAGCCTGTAACATCACCTTCTTCAGAGGCTGAAAAAAATAGTAATAAAGCAACGATTGAAGGGCAGTTGGTGTATGTACAAACACCTATCGGGGTACAAAAAATGTTGCTTACCCCACAAGGGCAATATATCCCTATTAATGATAATCCGGCGCAGCAGCAACCAGGTTACAATGTGCAACCCCCTATAAATGCTAACGGGTATAATCAAAATGCGTTTAATCAGCCGACTTACAATCAACAGTTACCTAATACGCAAAGCTATAATCCACTTGCTTATAATGCACACGGCCAAAACACGCAATTTATGCAGCCGCAAGCACAAAATACAAGCTCAGCAGGTTTAGATATGAGCAAGTACAAAGTGCTTGGAAAACCACTGAATGGTGAGAATACCCCAAGCACGCAAGCGCCGCAAAGTAGTCCGGAGCTTGATGCTGTACCGAGTAAATTAAAAGATGCCTTTGCACAAGCGATAAAAGACTCGGAGCAAGAACAAGATTACGAAGTAACCCAGGCCTCTCGCAGTTCATCTCGAGTTAAACCGGTTGAGCTATTACCAGATGGCTTACAAGCCATGCTGCCAAGCATTAAATACCAAGCACATATATACTCTTCAAGTGCAGATAAACGCTGGATAAAGCTTAATGGCAGAGAGCTACACGAAGGGGAGAGCATTGGGGCACTAAAAGTGCGCGAAATTACCCCAGAGCAGAGTGTACTTGATTTTGATGGTTATGAATTCAGTATTAAAGCTTTGCAGGATTGGCCGCAATAAAGCGCAGCTAATAAAGTAAAGCCGCAAAACTGCGGCTTTACTTTTTAACTCAAGGTAAAATAGCGTTTTTGTAAAAGCGCTCTAAATCAATGTTGTAGTCGGTCGGCTTAACGGTTGATTCGAGCTTGTCAGCTGTTTTTTTATTTGCCAAGTTTATATCTTGCATTTCCGTGTAGCGACCGTGTTTAGCACTATAAAATGTTTTAACCACCGGCTTTAAAGGTGTTTCAGGGTTACTCTGTGTAACCAAGCCTACTTTTTGGCTAGATAAGCGCACTAAGGTGCCTACAGGGTGAATGCCAATACATTGGATAAACTTAGTAAGTAGCTCACCATCAAAGCTATCAGGGCAACCATCTTTTAAAATTTTAAACGCTTTTATAGGCTCCATACCTGCTTTATATACCCGCTCTGCCGTAAGTGCATCATATACATCTACAATTGACGCCATACGTACGTATTGGCTTATCTCATCGCCTTTTTTGGCAAACGGATAGCCTTTTCCGTCTAAGCGCTCATGGTGTAGGCCGGCAATATCTACAGCAATCCCCGTTAACCCCGCTTCTTCTAAAATTTGCTTAGAATACAGAGCATGGTTTTGCATAATTTTAAATTCGTCATCACTAAAGCGACCCGGTTTATTGAGCACTTCGTCAGGAATTTTAATTTTTCCTATGTCATGTAACAAAGCACCTGTAGTGAGCTCTACAATAATGTCGCGCTCTATGCCTAAGTGCTTTGCAAAAATACCCATTAAAATAGAAACGTTGATAGAGTGCTCAAGTAAGTAAGCATCTTTTTGGCGCATTTGCGTTAAGCAGGCTAGGGCATCTTGGTTTCTAAAAATAGAGTCCATAAAGCCACTGGCAAGCTCTTTAAAAGGCGCTATGTCTATATCTCTACCCGCTTTTATATCGCCAAAGGCCTTTTGTTGAAGTGTTTTAGCTTCGTCGTAGAGCTTTTTAGCTTTGCCCATTTCTTGTTCGCTACTATGAACTTTAAGCCAAGGGTCGCGTTTTTTAATCTCTGCCTTAGGCGCAGGGGCTTGGGTGTCGGGCTCGGGTGTAGTTAATGTTTTATCTGGATCTATCTCTATTTCTAAAATGCCCGCTTTTTTGAGCTTATCGATACTCGCCTGAGTCTTAACCCAGCCTTGGTTTTTAATTTTAATGCGCCCAGTTTGTTTTGTAACACTTTGAACAAACATGCCAGGCTGTAATTGCGAAATAGAGATAACTTTCAATTTTTTTACTTCTGTAATGGGTCTTTGTTTAAATTAGCATCATTATACGTTGCAGGGTAAAAAAAAAGGCACTTTTAAGTGCCTTTTTTTACATTTTTAGTTAATTAGTACTAGATGGGCTATTCGTCATCTTCTACTAGGGTCATCAGTGAAGTATTACCACCAGATGCGGTAGTATCTATACTGATCGTTTTTTCAGTAATTAAGCGCTTAATCAACGTATCGTAATACTCTGAAGTAATTACTGGCAAAATAGCGCCTTTACGCTGTGCAAGTTGTTGGCTGAAGTAACCTAAACGAGACGAACGTGCAGCAACCACCGCACCCGCTAAGTGAGGGTGAGCCAAAATAGCTTGTAGTTGATTAGGTTTTGCAACCTGGAACACGCCCTCAGCAACGCCTGTGGCAATAAACTTATCTTTAAAGGCTACCGCTTCATCGTAAAATAGCTCTGATGCTACCGTAATTACTGTATTACCTGCAGCAAGTGCTGTGATGATTGAAAGCGCCCAAAAGTTAAATGACGTGCTTTTATCTGCATAACATACTACGCAACCACGTGCTTCAAGGTGCAAGGTGTTTGATTCACCAGTAGGCCCAGGCAAAGTAGTAAACTTACGCATGTGTTTTTCTAATCGGTTAAGTTGTGCACGCGCTTCTGAAAGCGTTAATGCCAAATCGTCCGCTAGGTCATCAATAATTTCGACCGTTGCTACTTTAGCAAGCAACTGACGAACAGCCGATACACGGTCATTTAACGGTGTTGCACGCCAAATTTTCTCATCGCGCATTGAGTTAGCCATTAGCTTTTCAACTTGCTCGTTTGCACCGCTGTAATGGTGTAAATCAAGCTCATCTGGCGTTAGGTTAGTCATTTGCACGTTATCAGGTGATGCTTTCTCTTTTACTAAGCGCTGCAGGTAGTTAGGGCCACCGGCTTTAGGGCCAGTACCAGATAAACCACGGCCACCAAACGGTTGCACACCGACAATGGCACCAATCATGTTGCGGTTTACATATACGTTACCCGCACGCGACATTTTAGCTAGGTACTCACAACGCTCTTCAATACGTGAGTGAACACCCATTGTTAAGCCATAACCTGTGTTGTTTATTTGGTCAATCACGTTGTCGATATCATTCGCTTTAAAGCGAACAATGTGCACACATGGACCAAATACTTCACGTTTAAGTACTGATAAATCTTCGATTTCGTATAAACGAGGGGCAAAAAAGTAGGCGCCATTTTCGGTGTTATCAGGGATCTTACATTCGTAATGAAGTGTTGCATTACCTTTTAAGTATTCAACATGATCATTTAGCGTTTTAAGGGCTTTTTCATCAATTACTGGGCCTACATCGGTAGAAAGTAATGACGGATCGCCAATATGCAGCTCGGCGAGTGCGCCTTTAAGCATTTCAATAATGCCATCGGCTACATCTTCTTGTATAAATAATACACGCAGTGCTGAACAGCGCTGGCCTGCACTTTGAAAACCTGAGCTTATTACATCATCAACAACTTGCTCTGGCAGCGCTGTTGAATCGACAATCATACAGTTTTGGCCACCGGTTTCTGCAATTAACGGTACTTGAATATCGTTACGCGCAGCCAGTGTTTGTGAAATAAGTGTGCCTGTTTCTGTAGAACCAGTAAACATAACTGCCTGAATACGCTCATCAGGTACAATTGTTTTACCTACCTCAGAACCACGGGCAATCACCGGCTGTACTACATGCTCTGGTAAGCCAACCGAAAGCATTAACTCAATAGCGCGAAGTGCGATTAAGCTTGTTTGCTCTGCAGGTTTTGCAATAACAGTATTACCAGTCACAATGGCAGCGGCCACCTGACCTAAGAAAATAGCAAGCGGGAAGTTCCACGGGCTAATACATAAAATTACACCGCGTGCTTCAAAGCGCTCATCGCTTGCAAGTTCTTCTGCACGTGCCGCGTAGTAACGACAAAAATCAACGGCTTCACGTACTTCGTCAATACCATCTTGCGCAATTTTACCGGCTTCTTTAATACATATAGCGACGAGCTCGTCGTGGTGACGCTCTAAAATATCTGCCACGCGGCGTAATAAATTAGCACGCTCTTTTACAGATGTTTGTGACCATGACTCAAACGCCGCTTCTGCATTGGCCAAAATGTCTTTCATCTCATCGCCAGATTGGAGTTTAACGTGGCCGATGATTTCGTTGTGATTAGCTGGGTTTTTAACCGCTAATGCGCCTTCAGGTACTTGGCTTTGATCAATTAAATGCTCGTTAAACCAGCTTTCAAGATTTTCTTTGAATGGTGTAATTACATTAATATCGGTTAAGTCCATGCCTTTAGAGTTAGCACGTTCGTCGCCGTATAAGTCGATTGGCATTTTAATTTGCGTATTGTACTTATTACGTAAACCTTGCAGTGTTTCTACTGGATCAGGTAGTAGCGACTCAACTGGTTTAGTGGTATCTACAATGGCGTTTACAAACGATGAGTTAGCGCCATTTTCTAGTAAACGACGTACTAAGTAGGCAAGTAGGTCTTCGTGCTGGCCAACGGGTGCATAAACACGGCATTGAATTTTTTCTTCATTTACGATTTGGTCAAATAAAGATTCGCCCATACCGTGTAAACGCTGGAATTCAAATCCGGTGTTATCGCCTTTAGCAACTTCTAAAATAGTGGCTGCAGTGTAAGCGTTGTGTGTTGCAAATTGCGGGTACAGTACATCGCGTGCTTCTAGCATTCTAATAGCACAGGCTTTGTAAGATACATCGGTAGTTGCTTTACGCGTAAATACTGGGTAGTGCTCTAAACCATCTTGTTGCGTGGTTTTAATTTCTGTATCCCAGTAGGCACCTTTTACAAGGCGAACCATCATTTTACGGCCTACACGAGTAGCAAGTTCAGTTACCCATTCAATAACAAAAATAGCGCGCTTTTGGTATGCTTGTACGGCTAAACCAAAACCTTGCCAGTTACCTAAATCTTCATCGCTAAATACCGCTTCTATAACATCTAACGAAATATCTAAGCGGTCAGCTTCTTCAGCATCAACCGTAAAGCCAATGTCGTATTTTTTAGCAGCAAGCGCGAGCTCTTTCAGTTTAGGTACAATTTCGGCCATTACGCGGTCTTTATGCGTGAACTCATAACGTGGATGAATAGCAGAAAGTTTAACTGAAATACCTGGGCTTTTAACTGGGCCACGGCCATTTGCCGCTTTACCAATTGAATGGATTGCGTTCATGTAGCTGTCGAAGTAACGCTTGGCATCTTTCATTGTACGCGCGCCTTCGCCTAACATGTCGTATGAGTAAACGTAGCCTTTTTGCTCTTTTTCAGCAGCGCGTTCAATGGCTTCGTCAATGGTGCGACCCATAACGAACTGCTTACCCATAATTTTCATGGCAAAGTTTACAGATTTGCGGATCACAGGCTCGCCTAAACGACCTATGGTCTTTTTAAGCATGCCAAATTGCTGTTCTTTGGTTTTATCTGTGTAGTTAACCATTTTACCGGTTACTAATAATCCCCAAGAAGAAGCATTAACGAATAAAGAATCGCTGCTTCCTAAATGAGAACTCCAATCACCTTTAGCAAGCTTGTCACGAATTAACGTATCTTGCGTGGCTTTGTCTGGTACGCGAAGTAGGGCTTCGGCCAAACACATTAACACTACACCTTCCTCACTAGAGAGTGAGAATTCATTTAAAAGTGCGTCTACACCGCTTTGACCGTCTTGATCTTTTCGAATGTTTAAAACAATCTGGCGAGCTCTTTCCCATGCACGGCTTCGTGCTTTAACACCCACTTCTGCAAGTGGTAAAATATGATCAATAACAGCATTTTCATCAATGCGGTAAAAATCACGAATTTTCTGTCTTGTAGGACAGGTTGTTGTCAAATCGCCATTGAATAACATAAGCAACCCTTAGGAATGTTAATATGTAAATAGTAGAACAAAATTTATGTGCTTGGGCTGTTGAGCTAAAGCAACTTTGCTACCAATAAATTACCAGTGATGTAATGCGTGCATTCTAATTAAATTTCAGCAGAATATGCTGGTTAAATTTCACGATTTACGATAATTTACAGGGCATATTTTCAACTTATCCGTATAAAATTCTGTATGACAAGTCCAAATAGATTACGCCTGCTTGATCGTATCGATTTAGCAATATTAGACGTTCTTCAAAAGAACGGCAGAATTTCTAATGTTAACCTAGCAAAGCAGGTTAATTTAAGTCCTAGTCCATGCCTTGACCGTGTAAAACGTTTAGAGCAAGAAGGCTATATAGAAGGGTACTTTGCAAAGCTTAGCGAACAAAAGCTGAATCAGAGCTTAGTAGCGCATGTGCAAGTATCGCTGGTGACATCTAACACGGCCGTTTTTAAAGTATTTAAAGAGCATATACTTAAAATTGAGCAAGTTGTAGAGTGCGATATGGTAGCGGGAGGGTACGACTACCTGCTAAAAATTAGGGTCTCGGATATGGATGAGTATCGACAGGTGCTAGGAGACTTGGTCGATATTCCGGGAGTAGGTACTCACCATACTTACATGGTAATAGAAAAAATTAAGCAGGATCCTGGTTTACGTTTGGATGTTTAAAAACCAAATGCTTATTGCAATACATTACACACACATTAAAAAAGCACCTAAGGGTGCTTTTTTAATGATTAGCCAGCGGCTATTAAACTTAGTTAACCAAGGTTTAGGTTAATTAAGCCCACCCTTCGTAGCGCTTACGGCGCGAAAGTACAACGGTAAGTATAATACCTAAAAACAAACCTATAAAAGCAATAGCGCCACCATAAGTAAGTAGTTGGCGTTTTTCTTTTGCAGTGGCAGCTTGTTTTTGAGCACGTTCTTGCTCAAGTGTTGTTTGCAGCTCAGTAATTTGTTGATTAAGCAACTTGTTTTGATTAGTTAAGCTTTGATTATGTTCTTGTAACTGAGGTAGCTCAACTTGTGCTTGGCGTAGTTTGTTTTGCACTGTGCTCATTTCGCTACTGAGTGTTTGATACTGCTGATGAAGCCCTGGCGTTTGCGATATAAATTTAGACTCAACCCAACCTTCACGGTCTTTATCGTCTTTTATTTTTATAAAGCCGTTTTCTTCTTTTGATAGCACGGTTAATTTAGTACCCGCATCTACAGAGCCAAGTAAGCGGTAGTTTTTACCTGCGCCAGAGCGCATAAAGGTATATAGATTATCGATTATATAAGCTGAATTTGCATCTGATGAATTGGCTGTTTGAGCTTCTTGTGCTTGGCTTATAAACGAGGTGGCTGTTAAAAGTAGCCCTAGTAAACAGTGTTTTAGCATTTATCTACCTTGTTAGTCTATCCGTGTCCGTTGTGGTTGTGATTGAGATTTTCACATAAGTAGTGAGATAGTATGGATTAAACGCGTTAATAGCAAGGTTGATATTGTAACCCAGTGCGGGCGTTGCTCAGCCAAAAAGGTTAAAAAATTTGCAAAATGAGGTGGCTTTGTTTATTTTGAGCACTTATTTATTTTAAAGGTAATCCTCAACCCTAATGGATACTGAGATAGAACTGAAGTTTTTGGTATCAGATGCCGTTGTTCCACTGATCCCCTCGCTAATCACACAATTTGCTAAAACGGTTATTAATAAACCTTCACGTAGTTTGCAAAATGCCTATTACGATACCCCAAGTAGAGAGCTAAGAGCCCTTGATATAGGTTTTAGAACCCGCTGTGCCGACAGTAAATGCGAACAAACAATAAAGCTTGCTGGCGAAGTTGTGGGTGGGCTACACCAACGTCCTGAATACAACTTACCCATTGAATCAAGCCGTCCTGATTTATTAGCATTTAGTAATGCTATTTGGCCTCATGGTATGCAAGTGAATGCTATTAGCGATAATTTATATCCTATTTTTAGCACTAACTTTATTCGTCGTACTTGGTTAATAGAAACTCCAAATGGCGCAAAAATTGAAGTCGTGCTAGATAAAGGCGAAATAGCAGCATCGGGTAAGGTTGATATTATTAGCGAGCTAGAAATAGAGCTTGTTGAGGGCAACAGAGACGAGCTATTTGCTTTGGCAGATAAACTTGTTAGCCAAAACTGTATTCGTTTAGGGCTTTATTCAAAAGCAGCTAGAGGCTACCGACTAGCCGATGAAACACCGCTTAAACCAAGTAAGTCTATTGGGTTTGTAAAATTAAAAAAACAAGCAACTCAAGAGCAAGCACTAATAGAGGCCATGAACTTTGGTATTCGTTTTGTGCAAAAGCATGAGCAGTGTTACTTTGACAAGCCAAGTTTAAAAACGCTCAAACGTGTGACTGATGGCATTAGTTTAATTAGGCATAATTTTTGGTTGTTTGACGATATTGTAAGTAAAGACAGTACTGAGCAATTAAGAACAGAGTTAAAGTGGCTGTTAAGTGAATTAGCTTGGGTTGAAAATGCAATTCAGCTAAAAACTTATACATCTAAACGCCATGCATTTTATAAAAAAATAAATGCAGCGCCTGCATTAGCGCAAGTTATTAACGATTTAAAAGAGCTACAGCCAAGCATTGATGATATTAATGCTTTGTTTCAAAGCGCGCGATACAATCGTTTATTGCTGTCGTTGACTACTTGGTTGGTAGATAAACAATGGCGTAAGTTTTGGGGGCAAACTCAACTACAGGCAGCAGAGCAGCCAGTAGCTAAAATTGCAAAACGTTTATTTAATAAAGATTGGCAAAATTTAGATAAGTTACTTCCTAAAGAGCAAACGCTTACAGCACAAGATTATTTAAGCTTACGCACCCAATTAGAAAACAGCTTATTAAGCGGTAATTGCTTAGGGTCATTGTTTGACAAAGAAGAGCGCTTAGAGTTTAGGCTACCGTGGCTGGATATTTCTCATGGTATGTACGAGCTCAGCACGCTGGAATATTTAAAGCAGCTTTGCGGCGGGCAAGAAGACGAGCAGTTGGCTAAAATTCAACAGTGGCTAGATCAAAAGTCAGATTACTTAGTCAGTGCAATGGAGCAAAGCCGTTTAGCGTCTTTTGATATAGAGCCGTACTGGCAGTAATATATTTAAGCAGGTGTGTATTGGCGCCTGCTTTTATCTTTTTGTTGAAACTTTCTTAAACCTCCTTAATTAAATAACCTCTTAATTTCTACGTAATAAAAATGGTGCGTTAGTCACTCGTTAACTATGCTTATAGTCATAAACCTACAACGGTAAGACTAATATGAAGTGTAGTGTTGTTTTGCTTTTTTTATTCAATAGTATGGGTGTCTATGCTCAAACCTTTACTTTTGGTGTAGTTCCGCAATATGAGCCTCAAAAACTCACTGCAATATGGCAGCCCTTTCTTAATAAAGTAACCGAAAAAACAGGCGTGCAACTACAGCTTGTTACCGTGGAATCAATCCCGGTTTTTGAGCAAGGTTTTGCAGATGGCGATTACGATTTTGCTTATATGAACCCATGGCATAGTGTGATTGCTTACGACAAGCAAGGCTATTTACCAATAGTGAAAGATGCTGCGCGCCATTTGCAAGGCGTATTAGTGGTCAATAAAAACAGTAATATTGAATCCGTTAAGCAGCTTGAAGGCGCCGAAATTGCTTTTCCTGCGCCTAATGCGTTAGGCGCTTCTTTATTAATGCGGGCGGAGCTTGCCCTATTGTATGGCTTAACAATAAAGCCTGTGTATGTTCAAACGCACTCATCTGTTTATTTAAATGTGGCACTTAACGCAACGCCTGCCGGCGGCGGGGTGATGGGCACATTAAAGCAACAGCCTCAAAATTTGCAGCAAAAGCTAAAAGTTATTTACAAAACGCGTAAGGTTAGCCGCCACCCCATTGTGGTTCACCCTAGAGTAAATAATCAGGTACAAGCGCAAGTTCAACAAGCAATTATAGAAATAGGGAGCGACCCTAAACAAAAACACTTATTAGCGGGTATTCCTATAATTAACCCAAGTAAAGCAAGCATTGACGATTACAAACAATTAACGCAATGGGGTTTACGCTCGTTTTATGTTGAAAATTAACTGGTGGCGCAGCCTAAGGGTTCAAAGCTTTATTGCGGTAATGGCATTTGGCTTTTTATTAATATGCTTATTTATTTTTTACGCTTTGCCAGAGCAAGCTAGGTGGGTAAACGATGGCCTTTCTAGCGCAGCGCAGCGCTCTTTACAGCAACTATCTACATCAATAAAAACCCCTTTATTAACTCGCCAATACGCACAGCTGTATGAGCAAATAGACGCGCAACTTAATACAAACCCTAATTGGAAAGCAATTAGGGTAGTAGAGCCTTCTACAGGTAATCAGTTATATCCTTTAGATGAGTGGCAGCTGTTAGCGCAGCAGGGCAATGTTACGTTAAATGAGCGCATCACTTTTTTAGATAAACCTTTGGCTGAAATAACGTTAGTCGTTAATTTTGAGGACGAAATAAACGAAGCGGCCAAGCTACATTACACGTTAATTTATATTCAGTTTTTTATACTTGTGGTGTTTTTTATTGGCTTAGCTTGGTTGGTCGATTATAGAATTACCAGCCCTTTACGGGCGCTCGAAGTCGCCTTTTCTAAACTGGCTAAAGGGAACTTTGACTGCCACGTTAGCGTTCAGCAAAAAAATGAGATTGGCAGCGTCATAAATGCATTTAATAAAATGGCCGGTGAGGTTGCTACTAATCATCAAAAAGTAAACGCGCTGAGAATTCAAGCCGAGTCGGCCAGTAAGGCTAAGTCTGACTTTATGGCGAGTATGAGCCATGAGCTTAGAACGCCGTTAAATGCTATTTTAGGGTTAGCGCAGCTTTATCAATATGACCGTAAAGCAACCGAGGTACACAAAGACAATGCGCAAAGTATTTACCAAGCTGGGGAGCATTTACTTTTACTAATAAACGACGTGCTAGATTTAACTTCTATTGAGTCGGGGAATATGCAGTTTAATTTTGAATATGCCCCCGTGAAAGACATGCTACAGCATAGTATTGAAATGGTGAGCGAACTTGCCAGAGTTGAGCTTGTTACTATAAATACTCACAATATTGACTCCCTTGAAGGTATTTACTTATATGTAGATAAGCGCCGTTTTAAACAGGTATTGCTTAATTTACTTTCCAACGCAATAAAATATAATAAAGTGCGAGGTAAAATAGATATACGCTGCGAGATTGCTGATTCAAGCCGCTGTAATATTGATATTGAAGATACAGGGTGCGGTTTTTCAGAAGATGATATTTTAAGGCTTTTTAAGCCCTTTGATAGACTTGGGGCAGAGACCAGTAAAACACATGGTACGGGCATAGGTTTAGTTATTACTAAAGAGCTTGTAGAGCGTATGCAAGGGCAGCTACAAGTAAATAGCCAAATAAATAAAGGCGCGTGCTTTACCATTAGCTTTAATAGTTTTAAAGAAAGCGCTTTAACCACTATACAAGCTGATGAACCGATAAATCATCCCAGCAGTGAGCCCGCAGGCTCAGCCATAGGTAAACTCCCAGTATTAAATGTGCTGGTGGCAGAAGATCAACTGACTAATCAGCAGGTTTTAAAGCAGCAACTGACCATGCTTGGTGTTAATTCAACGTTTGCAAATAATGGCGAACAGGCCTGGCAAATGCTCCAAGATAATTGTTTTGATATGCTACTTACCGATATTCAAATGCCGTTGTTAAATGGCCTTGAGTTGGCTAAAAAAATCCGAAAAAACACACAGTTCAATGAGCTAATAATTATTGCTGTTACGGCCAACATAATGGAAAAAAACATACAAGATTGTTACAGCGCTGGGATGAACGGTTTTTTAACTAAACCGATAGAGCTTGAAAGCCTAAAAGCACTGTTGATGAAACACTCGCAAGGCATTGTTCCTTCGCATACACAGCCGCTGCAAATCACAGCGCAAGCAAGCTCTATGTACAGTCAATTAGATATGCCTTTATTGTTTTCGATGTTAGGAAAAGATACGCATGTACATTGTTTAGTCTTTCAGGCGTTTTTACAGACCGCTTATGAGCAAGTTAAATTAATTGAAGCATATACACATAGTTTAAATTATGCCGATTTATCTTTTCAGGCGCATGGTTTAAAGTCATCTGCTAAATCGGTTGCAGCGTTAAAGTTAAGTGATACCTGCCAGCAGATAGAAAGCTTAGCCGCGCAAAATAAGGTCGATGAAGCGTTATTATTTGCACTACAAACAGGATTTAATGAAGTGGTTACACAGTTAAAAGTGTACTGTAATAAACATGAGGCATCTTCGTAATGCCTCATGTAATGGCCTTAATATTTAGCGGCCTGCCCTTTAGCGGGTAGGGAGCTTAAAATGAAGTCGCGTAAGTCGTTATTAGAAAGCTTAAGATCTTCATGTCGTAGGTACATCATATGGCCGCTGCGGTACCCTTTAAAGCTTAACCTGTCTTTCATTTTTCCACTTGGGTCAAGCTGCCATAACGTGTATTTAGCATCAAAGTAATTTGTTGCGCCATCGTAGTAACCCGCTTGAATCATGACGTTTAAATACGGGTTTTGCGCCATCGCTAAACGTAAGTTTTCGCCGGTATTATTTTTACTGCGATCCCATGGGTGAACATTGCCAAATAAGTTGTATTTTACATCCGTTTTATAGTTGAGCTCTTCACGCAGGTAATAGTTAATTGCAGGCGTAAATGAGTGCAGCCAAGAGGTAAGCTCAGCCCAGTAATCAGGTGATTCGCCAGCATCGCGTTTATCAATACCTAAATAGCGCGAATCTAGACGCCCGACAGTTTGTCCGCGCTCACGTAAAAGTTCTTTCCAAAAAAATCGAGTGGGAATATCTAAGTTGTTTTGCGCTACAAACTGCTCTGAAAGACCAGCATATTCGGCCATTTTCTTTATTATTTGGCGTTTTTTATCGGCATCGATAAAGCCACCTTTAGCGAGGGCAGGAATAAGCTCATTAATAGTGAACTGTTCTACCTCGGGTAAAAGTTCATTGAGATCTTTTTCTTGCAAGTTTTTATTCAGTGCTTTGTGATACCACGCAGTTGCAGCAAAATAAGGTAAGCGATTAGCCGCTTTTATAGGGCCGTCGCGTTTTATACCAATATCGGTCGGCGATACTAATACCACCCCATTAATGTACATCCATTGACTGTTTTGTAGTTCATGGGCAAGGCCTGATACACGAGTAGTGCCGTAGCTTTCTCCAATTAAAAACTTAGGTGAGCGCCAGCGCTCGTTTCGGTTAACAAAGGTATTTAGCCATTCAGCTAAGTATTTTATGTCGGCATTCACACCAAAAAAGTGCTCTTTTTGTTGCTCTTTCGAAAGCATTTCACCTTTGGCGTTTTCTACTACGCGTGAATAACCTGTATTTACCGGATTTACATAAACAATATCTGCTACATCTAACACAGAGTAGGGGTTATCTTTTACGCCATAAGGCTGAATGGGGTAGCCTTCGTCATCAATTTTTAATACGCGTGGGCCAGTATAGGCTAAGTGCATCCATACAGATGCAGAGCCTGGCCCGCCATTAAACGATATCAGTAATGGGCGAGCTGCGGTGTCATCGACTTTATCTCGTGTGTAATAGGTATATTGTAATGTGGCAATGGCATCGCCATTATTATTCCATACCGGCTGAGTGCCTGTTTTAACTGTGTAGCTAAAGCGTTCACCATTAATTTTTGCTTTATGCTTAGTGATTACATGGCTATCAATGTCTATTTTTCGTTGGTTTTCTGCTGTTGCAGTACTGCTAAGCAATACCATGGCAAGCGCTAAGGTGTAACGAGTTAATTGGACAAGCTTCATTGTCGTTCCTTATTTTTGTTTAGGTGCTATTTAAAATAAAAAACACACAAATAACAAAAGTATTGAGATTAATGGTCGATAATACTGGTTAAGCCTAAGCTTATACACGCCGACATTGTTTATTTAGGGATAATTTATCCTAGCGTGTTTAGCTTAGCTAAAAAATCAAGTATATTTGGTCGACTTTGTATTTAAATTAAATACAAGCCTTGCGCTTAGATTAATGGACTTAGCCTACTTACTGGCTACATAAACAGAACTTTATTGGATGTTTTTCATAACTTGTCGCTTTAGTGCAAGTTTAAGTACGTAAAATAACAAGATTAAAGAGAAGTTTATGCAAAGAGTATTAGTGGTTGAAGACAGTAAAGTAGTGCAGCAGGTGCTACGCCACTTATCGGCTCAATATTTAGATGTCGCTGTCGATTTTGCCTGGTCATTAAATGAATGCCAAGACTATATTGAGAAACATAAATACTCGCTGGCTTTAGTTGATTTAACTTTGCCCGATGCACCTAATGGCGAGGTCGCTAAATTCACACTTTCACACGCCATTCCTACTGTGGTACTTACCTCAAAAATTGATGAATATAAGCGCCAACAAATGCTAGAGCTTGGTGTTATTGATTACGTAATAAAAGACAATCGCGATTCATACCATTACGCTATCAAGTTAGTAGCTCAGCTTCTGAGAAATCAAGGCTGTAAGGCGTTGGTTGCTGATGATTCAATGCTAAGCCGCTCCTTAATGAAGCAAATGTTAGAAAAGCAATTATTTGATGTAACCGATGCGCAAGATGGTCAGCAAGCACTCGAAATAATAAAAAGTAACCCTAATATAAAATTGCTCATGACCGATTATGCGATGCCATTAATGGATGGCTTTGAACTGGTTAAAGCGGTGCGTAATTTTAGAGGGCGTGATGATTTGGCCATTATCGGGCTTTCGGGGGCAGGTAAACATGGGTTATCGGCTCGGTTTATTAAATACGGTGCCAACGACTTTTTAACGAAGCCATTTATGAATGAAGAGTTTCATTGTCGTGTTATGCAAACTATGGAGCAGTTGTCACTGATTGCGGATATTAAAGAAAGTGCTTACAGAGACTATTTAACGGGTATGTATAACCGCCGTTATTTTTACCAATATGCAGAGCAACTATTAAAAAAACAACAGCAAAACACGCTTGCATTACTCGATATAGATTTTTTTAAAAACATTAATGACACCTTAGGCCACGAAGCGGGCGATCAGGCACTAAAGCAGGTAGCCACATTAATTAAAACTACGTTTTCTAAGTTTATTGTTGCGCGGGTGGGCGGCGAAGAGTTTGCCATTATATTAGATGATATAGACACGGCGCGTGGGCGAGAGTACTTAGAAGGCTTTAGAAAAAAACTCGCTAAGCATGAGTTTTTAATCGATGAAAAACCGTTTTCTATCACCATCAGTATTGGTGTGGCTGATTTTCAAAGTACTGATTTAACACAAGCCATGCGCATCGCTGATGCTGCCCTTTATGAAGCCAAAAACAATGGCCGAAACTGTGTAGTGTAGATATAAAAAATAACATTAATTACAAGCTAGTAGGGCGTCACTTTTGGAGATGCACCAATGTAGCTAAGTTGTTAAAAAAGCGCACCTTGATGGTGCGTTTTTTTTGTTTTTAATTTACTATTCATGATTATCTTATTGATATTAAACGTTTTTTAATAGTGGCACAAAGGTTGGATTATGTAAGTCAACAGGATAACAATAAAGCGTCCGAGGGGGCCACTATGAAAATGATTAGTGCAATCATAAAACCATTTAAATTAGATGATGTGCGTGAAGCGCTCGCTGATTTAGGTATTGAAGGGATGACCGTAGTTGATGTTAAAGGTTTTGGACGTCAACGAGGCCATACAGAGCTGTATCGTGGAGCAGAGTATCAGGTAGATTTTATTCCTAAGATCAAACTTGAAATTGCTACTCGTACTGAAAATTGCCAACGCGTAGTTGAAGCAATTACCAAAATTGCATCAACAGGCAAAATTGGTGACGGTAAAATTTTCGTGTACGACTTAGATCAAATTGTGCGTATTCGTACGGGCGAACTTGATGAAGAAGCAATTTAAGGGGGCTGATTAATGGAAAACACAATTGTAGAACTCAAATTTTCACTCGACACCTTTTATTTTCTGGTGTCGGGTATATTAGTAATGTGGATGGCAGCAGGTTTTGCCATGTTAGAAGCGGGTTTAGTTCGCTCTAAAAACACCACTGAAATTTTAACTAAAAACGTGGCGCTGTATTCTATCGCATGTACCATGTTTTTATTAGTTGGCTACAACATCATGTATGTAGACAACGCTGAAGGCGGCATTATCCCTTCAATTGGCGCATTAATTGGCACGCAAGCGGCCGATGCTGACCACTCTTTAGAATCTGACTTTTTCTTCCAAGTAGTATTTGTTGCAACGGCTATGTCGATTGTATCGGGTGCCGTGGCTGAGCGTATGAAGTTATTTGCTTTCTTAGCATTTGCAGTTGTTTTAACTGGCTTTATTTACCCAATGGAAGGTTACTGGACATGGGGTGGCGGTTTCTTATCAGAAATGGGCTTTGTTGATTTTGCAGGCTCTGCCATTGTTCATGGTGCTGGTGCTGCAGCTGCTTTAGCAGGTGTAATTTTACTTGGCGCTCGTAAAGGTAAATACGGTAAAAACGGTGAAATTTACCCAATTCCAGGCTCTAACCTACCACTTGCTACATTAGGTACGTTTATTTTATGGATGGGTTGGTTTGGTTTTAACGGTGGTTCGCAATTACTTCTTTCAGATAAAGAAAATGCAACGGCTGTAGGCCAAATTTTACTTAATACTAACGCTGCTGCTGCAATGGGTGCAATTGCCGCACTGTTTGTATGTAAAGTGTTATGGGGTAAGGCAGATTTAACTATGGTATTAAACGGCGCATTAGCAGGTTTAGTGGTTATTACAGCAGACCCACTTTCACCATCTCCATTAATGGCGTGTTTACTAGGTATTTTAGGTGGTTCACTGGTTGTATTTAGCATTGTAGCTCTAGATAAAGCGAAGATTGATGACCCAGTTGGTGCTATCTCTGTTCACGGTGTATGTGGCGCGCTAGGTATTATGTTAGTGCCTGTATCTAACGGCGATGCAAACTTTGTAACACAGCTTATTGGTTTAGTGACTATTTTAGCCTTTGTTTTTGTAGCTTCATTTATTGTGTGGGCTATTTTAAAGCAAACTATGGGTATTCGCGTAACCGAAGAAGAAGAGTTAAGCGGTATGGACCAACACGATTGTGGTGTTGATGCTTACCCTGAGTTTGTATCTGTTCGCAGTAACTAATATTAAATAGATTAATCATTGTGTTCACAAAGCCCTACCTTGGTAGGGCTTTTTTTCGTTTCAGGGAAGGTTAACTTTTCAGGTGTTAGGCTATAGCCAATATGCTAAGCTCACACTCGTGAATAAACCTTGGAATAAATTACATTTAAATGGCTGACAACAAAAAAACACCCAGTAGTAAAACCACTCCTAAGCGTGCACCTAAAGCAACCAGCTCGCCAGGTAAAGCTAAATCAAAAACGACTAAAAAAACGTCAAACACTGTTGTTAAACGCACATTTATGCGAAAAACATGGTCTGTTTTTTGGAAATTGAGCTTAGCTGTTTTTATTGCTATGGCCATGTATCTTATATATTTAGATTCAAAAACAACACGTATATTTGAAGGTAATAAATGGCAGTTACCCGCCCAAGTATACGCACGCTCAATGGAGTTTTACCCAGGGCAGTTTTTATCTAGCCAAGAGGTTGTGTGGGAGCTTGAGCGCCTAAATTATTCATCAGTTAACAGGCTAAGCCGCACGGGGCAGTTTGTAAAAACAGCCGATAGCATAAAAATTTACCGACGCGACTTTGAGTTTTATGATGGCCTTGAAGAATCGCACATTATTGAGCTACGTTTTGCGGGGCAAAAGGTAGCAACCATTAAAGATAAATTTGGCAGGCGGCTAAACAGCGCTCGCCTAGAGCCTGTGCAAATAGCCCGTATTGGAAATGATTCAAAGCAAGATAGAGAGTTTGTACCGCTTGATAAGTTTCCGCCTATGTTGAAAGACACGTTATTAGTGGTAGAAGATCGGGATTTTTATCAGCACCATGGTGTGTCGGTATTTTCTATTTTGCGCGCGCTTTATTCAAATATTAAAGCAGGGCGTACCGTGCAAGGTGGTAGCACCTTAACGCAGCAGCTTGCAAAAAATATATACCTAACGCGTGAGCGTTCTTTAGTGCGTAAAATAAATGAGGCATTTATTGCGCTTATTCTAGATTACCGTTATTCAAAAGATCAGATTTTAGAAGCTTATTTGAATGAAGTTTACCTAGGACAATCTTATAACCAAGGCGTGCATGGCATGGGCTTGGCCTCTGAGTTTTATTTTTCAAAGCCTGTTGATGAGCTGGAATATGACCAAATAGCGCTGCTGGTGGCGATGGTCAAAGGGCCTTCGTATTACAATCCTCGTCGCTATAAAGAACGCACTATGGAGCGTCGCGACCTAGTACTGCGCTTAATGGTTGAAAACAAGCTACTAACTACAAAAGAATACCGTGCATCACTTAAACGCCCAATTGATATAGCGCCTATGAAAGCAAGTTTACAAAAGTCATACCCTGGCTTTTTAGAACTTGTAAACCGTGAGCTTAAGCAGTTATTACCTGATCAAAAAACACTAGATGCCGGTGTGCGTGTATTTACTTACTTTGATTTGCAAAAACAAACGGCGATGGAAGAGTCCATTCAAAAAAGTTTACCGTATTTAGAAAAACGCCCTAACACCGATAAACTCGAAGCAGCCATGATCTCAGTTAATGTAGAAAAAGGCGGTGTGTCGGCTTTAGTGTCGGGGCGCGATGTTCGCTACTCAGGTTTCAACCGAGTGCTCGATACTAAACGAAATATTGGCTCTTTAGTTAAACCCGCGGTGTACTTAACAGCCCTGCAGTTACCACATTATAACTTAGCCACATTACTTGATGACTCCCCTGTGCAGGTAACAAATGAGCAGGGTAAAGTGTGGCAACCTGAAAACTTTGATCACCAATACCGAGGTGCATTGCCACTTTATAAAGCCTTCAGTAACAGTATTAATATTCCTGCGGTAAATTTAGGCCTAGATGTAGGTGTTGATAAAGTAGCAAATACGCTCAAAGGGTTAGGAGCAAAAGGTAATATAGATGAATACCCCTCGCTGCTACTTGGTGCTGTAGAAATGTCGAGCTTTGAGGTTGCCCAGCTTTATACCACTATCGCAGCAGATGGCGAGTATAGAGAGCTTACTTCTGTATCTGCGCTAACAGACTCGGTAGGTAACGTTTTGTATAAGCATAAAGTTAAGTCTGAGCCGCGCTTTGCAAAAGACGCTGTATATATGACTAAATATGCCATGAAGCGAGTGACCAAAGACGGCACCGCTAAGCGTTTAAATTTACACTTTCCATCAATTCAGCTTGCCGGTAAAACAGGCACTAGTAATGATTTACGTGATAGCTGGTTTGCAGGGTTTGATCAAAACACAGTGACCGTTGCGTGGCTTGGTAGAGACGATAATAGAAGCACCGGTTTAACCGGTAGTGTGGGCGCGTTAGAAGCTTATATTCGTTACTTAAAACCGCTCAACCCTGAAGCAATAGCAGATACACGTCCGCCATCAATTAGATGGGCTTTCGTCAATGAAAGAACGGGTTTACAAGCACCGCCCGGATGCGGAAAAGTCATTCAGTTACCACTAAGAGCCAGTGAGTTTGAGCCTAGGCCGCAGTGTATACGCTAATAAAATAAAACCTTAATAATAAAACCGCTAACTCAGCGGTTTTATTATATTTAGCTTCCTATCAAGATTTAAAAAACTGCATTGATTTAGTTAAGTCATCAGATAGCTGACTAAGTTGCTGTGCGTCTTGCAGTGTAGATTGTGCAGAGAGAAGAGTGTGATCTGCTAAGTTACTGACTTCTTGTGCATCACTTAATGCTTGGGTGGTTGCGTTAGATTGCTCTTTAACCCGCAGTGCTATCTCTTCGCCTTGGTGTTTTATATCGCCCATGCTTTGCTCTGCATTTTGTAAAATATCGTTTGTTTCGGTGGCGGCTTTTACCGATTTTTCCATCTTCTGGACACTTGAGCGCATTTTTTGTTGTGTATCGTCAGAAGCTTGTTGGAGTGAGCTAATTATTTGGTGAATTTCTTGGGTTTGAGTTTGTGTACGCTGGGCAAGGGTTCTTACTTCATCAGCTACCACGGCAAAACCACGGCCATGTTCACCGGCTCGTGCGGCTTCTATTGCTGCGTTTAGGGCTAATAAATTAGTTTGATCGGCTATTTCGCTAATGCCTTTACTTACTTTACTAATTTCTTGGCTATCTTGAGCTAGTCTATCTAAGGCTTGTTGGCTTTCGGTAAATTCAACTTGAAGGTCTTGCATGTATTTGGCTAGTTCCATGGTGTTGTTAGAGCCTTGCTTTACATGTTGCGCGGCATCTTGCGCTGTTAACATCGCTTGATTAGCAGACTCTTCTACACTCACTGCACTTTGCTCCATATTACTTAGTGCATCATGAATAGCGTTTACCCGTTTTTGCTGTTTTTCAACATCGTTACTCGTTTGGCTGCTTGCCTGTGAAAGCGATTTAGTGGCGCCGCATAGCTCCACAGTACTTGCTTTTACATTCTCTAAAAGTTTTGAAAAGGCATTAAGAAGTGCGTTATATCGCGCTGCAATAATATCCATTTCATCATTAGTACTTGAGTTGATAACCGCATTTAAATCGCCATTTGCTGCTCTTTGCGCAGCTTCGGCAAAGCGATTAATGGTATCAACTACCGCAAAATAAAAACCAACCATTAAGTAAAATGCAATCAATAAACTAATTAATGATGCAGCTAATACAGTGTTTCTTGTCAAGCGTTGCGTGTTCAGTTTTTCATTTATTAGCGATTCAAGGGTAGGGATGCTTTTATCAATTAGTTGGCTAATACGACTAAGCACTTGGCTGGTAAGCCCTGCAAATTCGTTTTGTGTAAGCTGTATATCATCTGGTTCAAGCAGCTTTTTATCAATGGCTGTTTTAAAAGCGGCTATGGCGTTATGTAAGTTAGTGAGAGAGGGCGTGAGTGCTTTATTTACAGATGCATCGGCCGTGGTGGCAATTGTAAGTATTTTATCGAGTTGCTGTTGGTACAAAGGTAGCGACTTACTTAAGTTTGAAAGCGCAATAAAAGTCTCTGGTGTAAAACGCTGATTAGTAAGAACAGTATTAGCGCTTTGCGCTGTCGCATTTATCTGCATGATAAGCGCAGGTATAGGTGTAACTAATGCGCGATTAACATAAGCACTCGCAAGTTGGTTATCTAAGGCTAAATTAGACTGTATTGAAACCAGCTCAAGTACGTCATTAATTTGCTCATCTTTTACATTAAAACCACGTGCTTTAGCTACTTTTACATTTTTATAGGTTTCACCCTGCATTTGATTTGCAAGAATGTCTCTGTAGCTCAGTAATCCTTGTTTTTGCATTTGAGAGACGCTTATACTCTCGCTTAATAAAGAGACTAAAAAAAACAAACTAAGCGCAAGGGGTAATAATAAAATACCAAAAACTAAACCAATTTTAGTTTTATATTTTAAGTTGCCCATTAATGATATAGCAGGTGCTGCTATGTGCCTTAAGCTCGTCATACGTTTCTCTTGTGGGGTAAAAGTGAGTCTAAAAAGTGAGACCGTATAAAGGCTAAAAACCATTCAATTATAAATACGCACAAATAAAAAAAGCCCGTAAGGGCTTTTTTTAACTACAGAGTTAATAACGCACATTATTAACACATGTCTTGGATGCTTATAGCTTAGCGAAGGCGCGCTCTGCAGCTTCAATAGTTGCTTGTACTTCTTGCTCTGTGTGCGCAGCACACACAAAGCCTGCTTCAAAAGCAGAAGGTGCTAGGTATACGCCTTCTTCCAGCATTAAGTGGAAAAAGCGTTTAAAGCGTTCTAAATCACATTCTGTAGCTTGTTTATAAGTGGTTACTTTTTCTGCTTCAGTGAAGAAAAAGCCATACATACCGCCAGCGTAGTTAGTGGTTAAAGGAATGCCTGCTTTTTTAGCGCCTGCTTCAAAGCCTTCACAAATAGCTTTAGAAATAGCTTCTAACTTATCGTGCAAACCTGGCTCACTTAATAGCTCAAGCGATTTTAAACCCGCAGCCATTGCAATAGGGTTACCAGAAAGAGTACCGGCTTGGTAAACCGGACCTACTGGCGCAATGTAATCCATAATTTCGGTTTTGCCGCCAAAGGCACCAACAGGCATGCCGCCGCCAATGACTTTACCTAAACATGTTAAGTCAGGTTTGATGTTGTAATACGCCTGAGCGCCACCTAATGCAACACGAAAGCCGGTCATTACTTCGTCAAAAATAAGCACTGATTTGTACTCATCACATACTGCACGCAAGCCTTCTAAAAAGCCCTCTACAGGAGGAATACAGTTCATGTTACCCGCTACTGGCTCAACGATAATACAGGCAATGTCGTCTGCGTATTTTTCAAATACAGCTTTTACTTCATCAAGGTTATTAAACGATACGGTAAGCGTGTGCTTTGCAAAATCCTCAGGGATACCGGGTGAATTTGGCACACCCATGGTTAATGCGCCAGAGCCTGCTTTTACTAATAATGAGTCGGCATGGCCGTGGTAACAACCTTCAAACTTAAGGATTTTATCACGCCCTGTATAGCCACGTGCTAAGCGAATGGCGCTCATTGTTGCTTCGGTACCCGAGCTTACCATACGTACTTTTTCGATTGAGGGTACAAGCGCTTTTACTTTTTCGGCCATTAAAATTTCGGCTTCAGTGGGCGCCCCATAACTTAAACCGTTTTCTACCGCTTCGTGAACAGCTTGCTTTATAGCTGGGTGGTTATGGCCCATGATCATCGGACCCCACGAACCTACGTAATCAATATAACGGTTGCCATCGGCATCAAAGGTAAATGCACCCTCGGCTTTGGTAATAAAAAGTGGCGTGCCACCAACACCGTTAAATGCACGTACAGGTGAATTTACGCCACCAGGAATTGAAGTTTGTGCACGATTAAATAAATCTTGGCTAATTGTCATGAAAAATCCTATTAGTTGTCGCTTGGTAAAAGTGTTTAGCTGTCGCGTTTGCGGCTAAACCAAGGTACGTCTACTTCATATTGCTCGACTTTGTTTTCTACGCCGAGGGTTAAAGCAAACAGTGCCATACGAATTAACACGCCATTTTGTACTTGGCGGAATATAGCTAAATTGTCGTTACTGTTTAAGTCGTTATCAAGCTCATTAGCTTCTAAACGGCTATCGCGTGGGAGCGGGTGCATAAGCACAGAATTTGGCTTACAGTGCGCGTTATAAATTGATTGGCTAATTCTAAAGCCGCCACGGTATTTATTAGCTTCTTCTTGTGAAGGGAAGCGCTCTTCTTGAATACGTGTTTGGTACACAATATCGGCTGCTAAGTTCCCTTCCATTTTGTTGACTAATTGTATTTTATGGCCTGCATTTTCTACCGCATCTAAAATACTCGTTGGCATTTGCAGGCCATCGGGCGCCACCATCGAAAATTTTACGTTTTTGTAATGGCACAATAATTTAGATAATGAATGTACTGTGCGGCCATATTTTAAATCGCCAACTAAGGCGATATGCATGCCATCAATGTTTTGATCAAATCGGTTTAGTTCGCGCTCAATAGTAAGCAAGTCAAGTAGAGCTTGAGTAGGGTGCTCGTTAGGGCCATCACCACCGTTAATTACCGGTACGGTACAACCGTCTGCAAATTCGCTTACCGAGCCTGCATCAGGGTGGCGCATAGCGACGGCATCAGCGTAAGCCGAAATAACGCGCGCAGTGTCGTAAAGCGATTCGCCTTTAGCAAGTGCTGAGCTTTGCATGCCGGTTGTTTCGCGCACGCCACCGCCTAATAAATTAAAGGCAGTACCAAAGCTTACACGCGTACGCGTGCTTGGTTCAAAAAACAAATTAGCTAAAATAGCGCCTTCTAGCACTGTTGTTTGCTTTTGTTTTTTAGCATAAGGCTCCATTTTTTTCGCTACTGCAAAAATACGCTCAATGCAGTCTCTGTCGAGTTGATTTACCGACAGTATATGTTCACCTTGGAAACTTAACATGGGGTTATTCCTAATCAATCAAAGGGGCGCGATAATCCATTAAAATGGGGCACGCAATCGCGCGTGTTATAACAAGTATTGTAAATTGCAGCGCAGTTTAACATGCGCTACACAGCTTATAAATTAGGTTTTATTACCGCAAGCGCAACAATAATTAGCAGCGCAATAACTGGGAGCTCATTAAAAATACGATAAAAGCGGTCCGTTTTGGTATTTCTGTCGTGTTTAAAGTCGCTCAGTAATTTAAAGCAGTAGCCGTGATATAGATATAAAATAATGACCAGTACCAGTTTGTAGTGCAGCCACATGCTGTATCTAAACCACTCACGGCCATATTCTACAATAGTGAGTACACCAAAAACGGCCGTTAAAATAGCAAACGGGGTAACAAAAAAGAGTAGCCGACGCTCCATCACTTTAAGCATAGAGTTACAGGCTTTTTCTTCGCTCATTGCGTGGTATACAAATAACCGAGGTAAATAAAAAATACCGGCAAACCAGGCAATCATAAAAAAAATGTGCAGTGTTTTATAAATTAGTAAAGCGCTCATAAGAATCCTAAAGTAGGCTGTTACGAATAGTTAAAATATTATTTATTTGATCCCAGCGTAATAGCCCCATTATTTGCTGATCATCTAGCAAGTTGTATACATACAGGGCACCGCTGCGTTTATCTTTTAAAATATCAAAGGCATCAGCTAAGGTCGACTGGCTGCTAATGCCTTGTAAGCTAATGTAGTTTATATTTATGTTTTCGCCCGACATCAGGGTAAGGTCATACTCTGCTAGGCGATAGCCGTTTTCTTCATCGTAAACTATTAAAGGGGTTTGGCTGTCCATGGCGTCTAAGGTGTTTTTAATTTGCTCTTTATCGTCTGAATAAAGCAGTTTAAAGTCCTCATCCATATCATCCATTATGCCCACTTTTTGTAGCGCCTCCGTTGCGGGCGATACATGATAGGGTAGCCCCTGAAAATCAAGTTGTTGCAAAAATATAGACCGATTGCCAAATACTTGCAGCGCCGTTACATAGGCGGTTGTTATCACTAACATGGCCGGTACAATAATCTCTGGCGAGGACGTAAGCTCCATCACAGTTGTTAATGCTGCTAACGGCGCATGTAATGTAGCTGCGAGTAATCCTGCCATTCCTAATACCCCGTATGTGCCTGCAATGTCAGCACCTGGGCTTATAAATTGGGCAAAAAAGGCCATTAAAGTACCTGTTAATACACCTAGCCCAATAACGGGGCCTATTAAGCCACCCGGTATTCCTAGGCCAATGGCAAACAAGGTCGCTAGCAGTTTAGCTATTAAAATAGTGGTAAGTAGTTGCGCGTTTTCAGGCGATTCAACCGCAATAGTAATCGCGCTCATACCCGAACCCATTGCTTGGGGCACTGCATAGGCAATAATACTCGCAATACAACCTGCAATGAGTAAACGAGGAAACATGCTTAAAGGTTTAAATGTTTTTATGATCAGCATTAAATTTTGATTAAAGCTATAGGCAATTGCCCCTAAGGCCATGCCACATAAAATTAAATATGGGTAATGCCAACCACTCAATGGCGTAATGCTAATAAGTGCAAGCTCTGAGCCTTCACCAAACACAAATTGGGTTGCTAATGCACCAGTTAGTGCGGCAAGCATAATTGGTACAAAAATATGCACTTTGTACTCACGTAGCACCACTTCCATTACAAAAATAACCGCAGCCAGAGGGGTATTAAACGAGGCCGCAATACCAGCGGCGACACCACAGCCACTTAATGTACGCATGGCGTTATGCGGTAAATGAAGTTTATCGGCTAATATACTTGCGCCAGTGGCGCCCATATGAACAGATGGCCCTTCGCGGCCCACCGAAAAACCACTAATAAGTGCCAGTGCACCACCAACAAATTGGTTTACGGTGTTGTAAAGCGGCATTTGCCCGTAGTGGCGTTTAATACGATGAATAACAAAAGGAATGCCTAATCGGTAGTGCTTAAAGCCAGTAAATGCAGCAAATGTAGCAATCAGTAGCGCAGCAATTAACGGCATTAAAACCCGTTCAAGAGTGGGGATAGTAGTAAAATTATCGGGAGTGTCTAAAAATAAGCTTTGAAAAAACAGAATCGTTAAGCGAAATAAAATAATAAAAAATGCAGCAATTAAACCAGCACTTACGCCTAATAAGCATAATTGCACAGAGGTTTTTGGTTTTGCTAATCGACGCCTGAGTTGCTCAAGCCACATGCTGTATTCTCCGCCACATTTTTTCAGCGAGCAGTTTAACAAAAGTGTGTAGGTAAGTCCTTGTGATTTTGCAATTTTAAACACTTATATTAACAAATATTACAGCAATCACTGAAAACACATTTTGCTATCGTATCGGCTAAAGCAATAGTTAAAAGCCTAAGATACCTCAAGAGATGTTTGACTATACTTGATTAAAACACTCGGGTATTAGATAATCACGCCATTGCGATATTGAGGGTTTTAAAATGTCTGAAGAATTACCAATAAAGTTCAGCGATGCTGCTGCTGTTCGTGTTAAACAGTTAATCGACGAAGAAGAAAATCCAGATTTAAAACTGCGTGTTTACGTAACAGGTGGTGGTTGTTCTGGTTTTCAATATGGTTTTACTTTTGATGAAAAAGCAAATCCTGGCGATTTAGAAATAGTTAAAAATGGTGTAACCCTGGTTATTGACCCAATGAGTATTCAGTACTTAGTTGATGGCGAAGTGGATTACACAGAAGGGTTAGAAGGCGCACGCTTTTTTGTATCTAATCCTAATGCAACGACTACCTGTGGGTGTGGTGCAAGTTTTAGCGTTTAAGCAATTTACGCTTAGCTATTAAAGTCGCGTTAGCGGCTTTTTTAATGCCTAAAATTCAATTGGGCTGTAATGGGTAAACTGCATTATTAATACAAAAAAGCCTAATACAAAAGCAGAAAAGGCAAGTATGTATAAAAAGCCTTTTTTACCTTGTTTAATGGGTACTCCGTAGTGACGTAAAAACAAAAACCATAAAAAGCATAGTAAAATAGGCAACAAAAATAAGACTCTAAACATACTTCCTCTTTAGTCCCTTAGTTAGGGAAAAACGTTATTTATGGGAACTTTTTTACCCTTACTGTTGTTTAAACATCAATACAGCAAGGTTATTTGCACGTTAATTTGTAACAAAGTGCTTTTATCTTACAATTAATTTTTTAGGAAAAAACTTAATATTTTTGGTACGTTAACTTAAATATTCAGCATAAGTAAAGGTTAGTGGTTGGGTAAATTTATGCAAACTATGTAATTAATTATTTAACCGAACTGTTAATAGTATATAATGTATCCAAGAGTGAGACGGGCAAAATTTCACTCTTAATAAAAATAAACCTATATCCTATTTTTGCGGGTTAGCACTGAATAGATTGGTAGGTTGAATAAGTAGCAATACCTTTGCTTATTTAAGCAATAGCTTGCTATTGAATAATGTAGTGGGTATCTGCTTATATGCCTCCAATCATTGTGTGACTACTGCTTTGACGGGTATGTCATATCATCTAGTAGGAGATGTAAAATGATGGGCAAGACTGTTTCTTCTGAAGAAAACGAAAAGCTAACTAAATGGCTTAAAACAAAACGCCATGAAAAGGGTCATACAATGCGTAGCCTGGCACAAGTGCTAGGAACACCTCACTCATTTATCGGTAAGATTGAAAATCAAGAACGCCGCTTAGATGTTATTGAGTTTGTACGTTACTGTAATGCACTTGAAGTTGATCCGCATGAAGCGCTAGGCTTAATTAAAGCGGATTAATATTGTTTTGCTTAGGGTGTTATAAGGGGCACTTGAACGGCCTAAGCAAATCACGTTAATGCAGGGATGCATTACATATTTTTATGGTAATTTTGCTCTAACTGATAGAGCTTATGCCTAATCAAATATAAAAACACCAGCGAAGGTATTACCATTAATGCCGTTAACACAAAAAATAATGCCCAATTTCCCATTAGCCAATCATCAATAACCACACCACTGTAACTTGAAAGCAGTGTACGCCCTAAATTCCCAAGCGAAGCCAGTAATGCATAATGTGTTGCACTAAATGCCCGGTCACATAACATCGATATAAATGCCACCATAGCCACTAACGACCAAGCCTGAGTAAAGCCATCAATTACAATAGCAAAAGCGTATAAGCCTAAATTAGGGCCAACCAGCGCAATAGCCGAAAATGCTAAATTAGACCCCGCCATAGCAACGCCACTTATAAATAACCCTTTTACAATGCCGTACTTTTGATTGAACAAGCTGCCCACAAAGGTAAAAGCAATGGTGAGTACTGCAGTGCCTACTTTTGAAAAAGTAGCTATGTCGCTGTTGCTAAAGCCTATTTCTTTATAAAAAACAATCGACATACGCCCTAAAAAAGCTTCGCCTATTTTAAATAAGAAAATAAATGCTAATAAGGCAAGGGCTGTTTTAACCCCATTTTTAGCAAAAAAGGTTTTAAAGGGATCAACCACTGTAACGCCAAGCCAAGCAATCACTTTAGTAAAGGGCGTTTGCTTAATGCTGGCTAGTTTTTCAAGGTATACGCGCTCAAGCTCTGCGTGAACAGCTTCTCGGTTTGATTTAGGCTCTTTGGCAAACAACACGCCGCTCATTAGTATCAACATAACAGCGGCTAAAAAGTAATACACTTGTGGCCAATCTAAAGAGGGGATATCGGCCATGTAAAAAGGAATAGCACCCAGTAATGCGTAACCTGTCCACCAACCCGATGTGGCCATAGCAGCAGCTGCAGTGGCTTTATGAGATTCGTTTTCGCTTAACGTGTCTATTCTAAAAGCATCAATTGCTATGTCTTGTGTGGCAGAGGCGACTGCGATGAGTAAACACAAGCCAGCGGCAATCGCTAAGTTTGCTTTTAAATCAAGCCCCGCTAAAAGCAGGGTGCCAATAAACATAAAGCTTTGGCAAAATAAAATCCAGCTGCGACGTTGCCCAAACCACTTGTACAATAACGGCAGTTTGGTTCTATCAATAAGCGGCGACCACATAAAATTAATGCTGTATGCGCCAAATACAATACCAAATAAGCCAATCATACTGCGGCTTAGGCCTTCGTCTTTTAGCCAAGCCGACATCACAGAGCCAATCAGTACCCATGGAAAACCACTGCTCATACCAAATATAAAAATATTGATTAAACGTTTATCTTTAAAATACGAGAAATATTCGCTTACTGAGAGGGTTTTGCTCATAGGGCCTTCATTGGCGTTGGGTGCAACTTAGTTGCACCTCAGTGATTTATAATGGGGTTTGCTCAAGTACTTTAATATTTAAAATAACAACGGGCGTTTTTGGTACAAAGTCGTAGCCAATTTTTTCATTAAAGCCGGTTTCAACAGCCATAATTTTATCTAGCGTGTCGTAACCATCCATTACATTGCCAAACACGGCAAAGCCCCAATCTCTACCTGGGTTTAAATGATCGTTATCATCCATATTAAAAAAGAACTGGCGAGTTCCTGAATGCGGTTCACGGTCTTGATACGCCATAGCGATGCTGTACATATCATTTTTTAAACCGTTGCCACTTTCGTTAAATATAGGGTCGTTTTCGTGTAAGCCATCAAGGTCTTTATCGTAACCACCGCCTTGTATTACAAAGTCACGGTCGTTTTCAACATCACGTTCTACACGGTGGAATATACTGCCTTGGTAACTTTTATCCATTACGTAGGTTAAAAAGTTATTTACCGTAATAGGGGCTTTTGAGCGGTCTAGCTCAACCACAATGCTACCCAATGACGTGACTATTTCTACACGCGGGAAAATATTGTCTTTTTGAACAAAACGGCCTTCTTGCGCGGCAAAGGTGCTTACACTAAATAGTAGGCTTAAGCAGATTAAAAATCGTTTCATTGTTAACCTTCTAAAAATTCAATTAATTCTGGGTCCGATACAATGCGGGTTATAATTTGTTCCGTCAACTTATTGAGTTGACCTTCAATTTTGGCGCGATCATGGCTCAGCGGCCCTTCTAAATTAGCACTGCCACGATACACTTTACTAAAATTGCTGGTAGAGCGAATAACACGTACGCCTAGCTCAATGTGCGCTTCGCTGGTATGGCTCATGAGCTTTTCAGTCACCTTTGCTTGCAAGGCATGAATGTCTAGTTCAAAGCGGGTTGTTGCTAGGTTAGAAATACTTGCTCCGTTACGGTTTAGCGCGCTATCTAATACGCTTTTAACAGAGGTTACAATATCTTGGCTGGCAAAGGTCTTGGTTTTGTCCGACTCAACAAGCTTAAGGGTTGCGCTATCACCACGTAAATCAATAACGCTGGTACTTAAACTGGCTGAAATAACGCTAATTTGGCCACTTTTATAAACCGGGTTTAATATCACTTGGTTTGGCTGGTTACTGCATGCGCTAAACACCAGCATGGAGCAACAGGCTAAAATAAATTTAGTTAATTTCATTTTATAGCATCCCACTATTTTTAGTTGCGCTGAGCACTACAAACTTTTTGTTTGAACCTAATAGCTTACAGTTACCAAACATACGATTTAATTTATCGTGATAATCTAAATGACGATTACCAATAATACGCAGCTCGCCACCTTCTTTTAATGTATCTTTTGCTTGTTTAAACATTTGCCACGCAATGTGGTCGGTAACAGCTTGGGCTTGGTGAAATGGAGGGTTACACAACACCATATCCACACTGTCTCTTGCAAAGCCGGTTAAGCAATCATTTTCTATAAATTGGCAATCATCAAATTTATTTGCTTGGTTAAGTTCTACATTTAAACGTGCAGATTCGACCGCCATGTACGACTCATCAACAAAGGTTACCGACGCATTTGGACAGCGTGATAACGTCATTAAACCCACCACACCATTACCACAACCTAAGTCGATAATACTTTTTGCTTTTGAGGTTTGCGGCAAGTAATTAAAAAAGAACCGTGCACCTATATCTAACGAATCGCGCGAAAACACATTGGCATGGTTCGTTATATTAAAATCAGTGCCTTCAAGCTGCCAACTTACCGGGAAGTTAGCTTCTTTATAACCGCCTTTAGCTGTACTTAATATTAAACGTGACTTTTTAACGGCCAAACTTGTTTTGGTTTCGCCAATAAATTGCTCAAACGCTTTTATAGTTGAGTTATGAATTTCCTTTGTTTTACCCGCGGCAATAACCGGTGTGCCAGGGGCAAGTACTTCACTCAACTCGCTTAATTGAAACTGTAAAAACCCGACGTTACGCGGTATTTTTATAAGTACTAAATCAACCTCTTCAGGCAGCGCAGATAAGCTATCTAACTGTGTAAATTGGGCTGTTGATAGTTTATTTTCTTTTAAATTATAGGCTGCAGCTTGGTGGCTAATATAAGAATCGTTAACTGAACAAACCGTTAATTCACTAAAATAACAGGCAAGGGCACCAAACGCGTCGTTTAAAATTAGTAATGAGCGACAATCAGGGTGATGTTCGTTAACATAATTGATAAGGTACTCGTCGGCCGAATCCCACGCTTGTAAACTGCGGTTTTTTTGATCCAAAGGGAAACGTTCAAGAGTAAATGTTTTATCGCCTAGCTGGGCTTGCGTCGTCATAATGGTTTGTTGATCAGTAATCTAATGTAGGTAAATTCTAACATGCAACGGCAAAACGCCAACCCCCAACAGTTACCAAACGGCTTTTCTTATCAAAGTAAGGCGCTTAGTGCGCAAAAAAGCCTCGATTTATTTTATTATTTACAAAAAAATCTTAATTGGCAGCAGCCTAATGTTACTGTGTATGGCAGAACAGGGCCCATTCCACGTTTGCAATGTTTTATGAGCGACTTAAATATTGAATATGGTTACTCACACAGTAAACAAATAGTAGAGCCGTGGGATGAGGTGCTTTTAGCAATGCGAAAACGTTTAGAGCGACATTTAAATAAGCCGCTTAATTCGTTATTAGTCAATTATTACCGTGATGGTAACGACACCATGGGCTGGCACAGTGATGATGAAATAGAGCTAGGCCCTGAGCCTACCATTGTATGTATATCGCTTGGTGCTGAGCGCGTACTTAAATTAAAGCAAAAAGCCACGAATAAAGTCACCGACTTAAAATTACAAAGCGGTAGTTGTTTAGTGATGAGTGGGCATAGTCAGCGCGACTACCAGCACGCAATCCCCAAACAAACAACGCTTGCTCACCCACGGATCAGCTTAACGTACCGCTTTATTGAGCACATTAAACAAAAGCAATTTAGTTAGTTAAATTAACTTGTTATAGTAGCTGCACAAATCAGTGACTAAATATGGTGTTTTAATGTCAATGCAACAACAAATTCAAGACAAGCTTAGTAGCGCGATTGCCTGTAAGCATTTAAACGTAATTAACGAAAGCCATATGCATAGCGCCGGTAGTGAGTCGCATTTTAAAGTAATTGTGGTAAGTGAAGAGTTTGCGGGTAAGCGATTACTACAGCGCCACCGCCAAATTAACGAAGTACTAAAAGATGAGCTAGCAAATCATATTCATGCCTTAGCGATTCATACGTACACGCCAGATGAATTTTCAGAGCAAGGTGGCGAAGCACCTGACTCTCCAAATTGTATGGGCGGCTCAAAGCTAAATTAACCACAATGTAGGTTAGCCAATATAAATAGGGGTATTTGATCAGCTTTAACTGATCAGATCAGTGTTTTTAGTATTAGCCTTTAAACTAGCGCTAATTTTTATTGTAAAAGATATAGGATGATCAATGGTCATTAAGCCTAAAATTCGTGGATTTATTTGTACTAACGCACACCCTGTAGGTTGTGCAGAGCATGTTCAAGAGCAAATTAACTATGTAAAACAACAAGGCGAATTAAAAGATGCGCCTAAAAATGTACTCGTAATTGGTGCATCTACTGGCTACGGCTTAGCGTCTCGTATTACGGCGGCATTTGGCGGTGGTGCTAAAACACTGGGTATTTTCTTTGAAAAAGAAGGTACAGAGCGTAAAACAGGTTCTGCTGGTTGGTACAATACAGCAGCATTTCAAGACGCTGCAGATGAAGCTGGGCTTTGGTCAAAAAATATTAATGGCGATGCGTTTTCTAACGAAATTAAGCAAAAAGCAATCGAGACAATCAAAGCAGATTTAGGCAAAGTAGACTGTATTATTTACAGCTTAGCATCGCCTCGTCGTACCGATCCAAATACCGGTGAGGTGTATTCATCTACACTTAAACCTATTGGCAGTGCTGTAACTACAAAAAATTTAAATACGTCAAAGCGCGAAATTGACGAAGTAACAGTAGAAGCCGCAAGCCAAGATGACATCGACAACACCATTAAAGTGATGGGCGGTGAAGATTGGGAAATGTGGATTAATGCATTAAAAGAAGCAGACGTACTAGCCGATAACTTTAAAACCACGGCTTATACTTATATAGGTAAAGAGTTAACGTGGCCAATCTACGGGCACGCAACAATAGGTAAAGCAAAAGAAGATTTAGACCGTGCAACTGCCGCAATCAAAGAATCGACAAAAGATTTAAATGGTCAAGCCTATGTGTCGTCTTTAAATGCTGTTGTTACTCAGGCAAGCTCTGCTATTCCTATTATGCCGCTATATATCTCTGCTTTATTTAAAGTAATGAAAGCAGATGGCACTTATGAAGGCACTATTGAGCAAATTCATGCTTTATTTAGCGAAAACCTATACGGTGAAAACCCACGCTTTGACGAGGGCGGCCACTTATTCCAAAACTACAAAGAGCTAGAGGACGATGTACAAGCACGTGTGCAAGCTGTTTGGGATAAAGTAGATACGAGCTCAATTGATGAGCTAACCGATTATGTAGGCTACCATAACGAATTTTTACGTTTATTTGGTTTTGGCATTGACGCTGTTGACTATGAGCAAGATGTAGATGCAGTGAAGCCAATTGCAAACATGATTGACTAATCATACTTTGTAATTATAAAAAGTCGCTTATTGCGGCTTTTTTGCTTTTAGTGTTTTAGATATTTTGTGGCAGTTAGGTGCTTAGGCTACCACTTTGGTCTACCTTGATTTTTATTTAAAACACTTAACAAAACTAAATAAGCGTTTCTGTCGTATAATTTTCATAAATACACTCGCATAGTCGTACATAATGATGTTAAAATCGAAGCAATATGTGAGGAGTTTTACTGCGTTGCTTGTTTGATATTCCTAGCAAGTTGTTCTTTTGTACCTTGATATATCTTGGATAACTCAAGTGGCGACGTGGTTGATACGATTTTTCAGTTTCTTTCCGTTAATTAATGCAAGTGCGTATGATCAACATAAAAAAAGGTCTGGATTTACCCATAGAGGGCGCGCCTCAGCAAGTTATTCATGATGGTTCTGCCATCAAACGTGTAGCTGTGCTAGGTGAAGAGTTTATCGGTATGCGTCCAACCATGCATGTTCGTGTGGATGACCAAGTCAAAAAAGGCCAGGTACTTTTTGAAGACAAAAAGAACCCTGGCGTCCTATTTACTGCACCAGCTTCTGGTACAGTAAAAGAAATTAATCGTGGTGCTAAACGTGTGCTGCAATCTGTTGTTATTGAAGTAAACGGCAGTGAGCAAATCACCTTTGACTCTTTCAATGCAGATGAGCTTGCAAGCTTATCGCGTGAAAAAGCCAAAGAAGTACTTGTTCAGTCAGGTCAATGGACAGCACTTCGTGCTCGCCCATTTAGCAAAATAGCTGCGTTGGATGCAAATCCTAGCTCTATATTTGTAACCGCTATCGACACAAACCCTCTTGCTGCAGATCCTGCAGTAATTATTGCCGAAAATGCAGCTGCATTTGAAGCGGGTCTTGCTGTTGTTTCGCGTTTGACCGATGGCAAAGTATTTGTATGTAAGCAAGCTGGCAGTCAAGTTCCTAGCTCGTCTATCGCTCAAGTAGAAGTACATGAGTTCGGTGGCGTGCATCCAGCAGGCTTAGTTGGTACTCATATTCATCACCTTGATGCAGTATCTGTTAATAAACAAGTTTGGCATATTGGTTACCAAGACGTTATCGCGTATGGTCACTTATTCCTTACTGGTGAAATCAACACAGACCGTGTTATTTCGCTTGCAGGTCCTCGCGTTAAAAACCCTCGTTTAGTGAAAACACAACTAGGTGCTTCATTAGATGATTTAGTGGCAGGCGAATTAGAAGACGGTGATAACCGTGTTATTTCTGGTTCTGTTTTATCTGGCGCTATTTCTTCAGGTCCTCATGCATTCTTAGGCCGCTACCACGTTCAAGTATCTGTTTTACTTGAGGGTCGCGAAAAAGAGCTGTTTGGTTGGATTGCACCAGGTAGTGATAAATTCTCTGTAACGCGTACATTCCTTTCTCACCTTGCACCGAGTCGTTTATTTAAAATGACAACGTCTACAGGTGGTTCAAAACGTGCCATGGTACCAATTGGTAGCTACGAGCGCGTAATGCCGCTAGATATTTTGCCAACCCTATTATTACGTGACTTAATTTCACGTGACTTAGACAGTGCAATTTCATTAGGCGCGCTTGAACTTGATGAAGAAGATTTAGCGTTATGTACCTTCGTTTGTCCGGGCAAATACGAGTATGGTTCTATCCTACGCGATTGCTTAACAACGATCGAGAAGGAAGGCTAAGAGATGGGTTTAAAGAAATTTTTAGAAGACATTGAGCCGCATTTTGAACCAGGTGGTAAACACGAAAAATGGTACGCCCTGTATGAAGCAGCCGCGACTATTTTTTACACGCCAGGTTATGTAAATAAAGGCGCAACTCACGTTCGCGATAATATCGACCTAAAACGCATGATGATTTTAGTGTGGATGGCGACGTTCCCAGCTATGTTTTTTGGTATGTTCAACATCGGTCATCAGGCCGCAGGTGCTTTAGCACAAGGTTTTGAACTAGCAAACTCTTGGCAGGTTGGCTTGTTCCAGTTATTTGGTGGTGAATTAACCGCTGAGTCGGGCTGGGGCGCAAAAATGTTCTACGGGGCATGTTTCTTCTTACCAATATACGCCGTTACTTTTGCAGTAGGTGGTTTTTGGGAAGTACTATTTGCTTCTGTGCGTAAGCATGAAGTTAACGAAGGTTTCTTCGTAACCTCTGTATTATTTGCACTTATTTTGCCTGCGACTATTCCTTTATGGCAAGTGGCGTTAGGTATTACGTTTGGTGTTGTTATTGCTAAAGAAATCTTTGGTGGTACAGGCCGTAACTTCTTAAACCCTGCATTAGCGGGCCGTGCGTTTTTATTCTTCGCATACCCTGCACAAATTTCAGGTGACACAGTATGGACTGCAGTAGACTCGTTCTCTGGTGCAACTATGCTAGGTCAAGCGTTTGTAGGCACTCTTGATTACAGCAACATGGAGCTATGGTGGAATGCGTTTTACGGTTTCATTCAAGGTTCTGTAGGTGAGACATCTACGCTTGCTGTGCTTATTGGTGGCTTATTCTTAATTTACGTTCGCATCGCTTCTTGGCGCATTGTACTAGGTGTATTCCTAGGTATGGTGGCAACTGCATTCTTATTAAATGCGGTTGGCTCTGAGAGCAATCCTGTATTTGCAATGCCTTGGCATTGGCATTTAGTACTGGGTGGTTTTGCGTTTGGTATGTTCTTTATGGCTACTGACCCTGTATCAGCTGCATTTACCGATAAAGGTAAGTTCGCATACGGCGCGCTTATTGGCTTTATGGTAGTTATGATCCGTGTAGTAAACCCTGCTTTCCCTGAAGGCATGATGCTAGCAATCTTATTTGCTAACTTATTTGCTCCACTGTTCGATCACTTTGTAGTGCAAGCTAATATCAAGCGGAGGTTGGCACGTAATGTCTAGTAATAACGAATCAATCGGCAAAACGTTAACGGTTGTTGTAGCACTATGTTTAGTGTGTGCAATTATTGTATCGTTTGCTTCTGTACAGCTTCGTCCTTTACAGCAAGCTAATAAAACTCAAGATATTCAACGTAATATCTTAGCAGCAGCTGATATTGAAATCGCAAACTCTGTATCTGACACATTCGATGGCAAAATCGAAGCACGTGTTGTTGATATGGACACTGGCGAATTTGTTGAAGATGCTGATCCAAACTCATTTGATTTCGAAAAATCGAAATTCGACCAACAAAGAAGTTTTGCACTTAAAGCAGAAGGGATTAAGGACATCGCTGGTATTCAGCGTATGACTAAAAACTCACCTGTTTACATCTCTAAAAAAGAAGATGGTTCTACAGATGCAATCATTTTACCTATCCAAGGTTACGGCCTTTGGGGTGTAATGTATGGTTTCTTAGCGCTTGAAAGCGATGGCGAAACAGTTAAAAACATCAACTTTTACAAGCATAGCGAAACACCAGGCCTGGGTGGCGAAATTCAAAACCCACAATGGACAGCTAAATGGCAAGGTAAAGAGTTACCTATTAACATTATGAAAAGCGGTGCTAGCAACGAACATCAAATTGATGGTTTATCAGGTGCTACACTAACTTCTAATGGTGTTGATCACACAGTTGACTTTTGGACTGGTGAAAACGGCTTTGGTCCTTTCCTTGCGAAGGTACGTGAAGGAGCGTTGAAATAATGGCTGATACTAAAGAAATGAAGTCGGTCCTATTTGGTCCGGTTTTAGCTAACAACCCAATCGCATTACAAGTACTTGGTATTTGTTCTGCTCTGGCGGTAACGTCTAGCTTAAAAAATGCCTTAATCATGTCAATTGCTTTGACATTAGTAACGGCGTTTTCTAGCTTGTTCATTTCAAGCATTCGTAACCACATACCTTCATCAGTACGTATTATCGTACAGATGACGATCATTGCTTCACTAGTAATTGTTGTAGACCAAGTATTACAAGCATTCTCTTACGCTACGGCGAAAGAGCTTTCTGTATTCGTTGGCCTAATCATTACTAACTGTATTGTAATGGGTCGTGCTGAAGCGTACGCAATGAAGTCGCCACCACTTATGTCATTTTTAGATGGTATTGGTAATGGCTTAGGCTACTCAGTGGTATTACTTACTGTTGGTTTCATCCGTGAGCTATTTGGTAAGGGAACACTATTCGGTGTTGATATTATCCCA
The DNA here is from genome assembly GCF_023161905.1 of Pseudoalteromonas sp. 2CM41L. Lineage (NCBI taxonomy): Bacteria > Pseudomonadati > Pseudomonadota > Gammaproteobacteria > Alteromonadales > Pseudoalteromonadaceae > Pseudoalteromonas > Pseudoalteromonas sp. 2CM41L. Next base: position 30,370 of record NZ_JALNTN010000011.1, on the reverse strand, counting down.
TTAGTACAAGATGGTGGTTGGTATCAACCTATGGGTCTATTGATTTTACCACCGAGTGCATTCTTCATCATTGGTTTATTCATATGGGTACTTCGTACTTATAAGAAAGACCAAGTAGAAGCTAAAGCGTAAGGGGCAAGCAGTGGAACATTATATTAGTTTATTTGTAAAAGCGGTTTTTATTGAAAACTTAGCTTTAGCTTTCTTCCTAGGTATGTGTACTTTCTTAGCAGTATCTAAAAAAGTAACTACATCAATTGGCCTAGGTGTAGCCGTTATTGTGGTACTGGGTATTTCTGTACCAGTAAATAACTTGGTTTACCATGCCGTACTTGCACCGGGTGCATTAGAGTGGCTTGGTTACCCTGAAGCAGACCTTAGCTTTTTACGTTTCTTAACGTTCATTGGTGTTATTGCAGCACTTGTGCAAATTTTGGAAATGGCATTAGATAAGTTTTTCCCTGCACTTTACAACGCATTAGGTATCTTCTTACCACTAATCACAGTTAACTGTGCGATTTTTGGTGCGGTATCATTCATGGTTGAGCGTAACTATAACTTCGGCGAGTCTGTTGTTTATGGTGTTGGCGCTGGTGTTGGTTGGGCGCTTGCAATTACATTACTTGCAGGTATCCGTGAGAAAATGAAATATTCAGACGTGCCAGATGGCCTACGTGGTTTAGGTATTACCTTCATCACTGTTGGTTTAATGGGTCTTGGCTTTATGTCATTCTCTGGTATTTCACTGTAAAGGTAGCGAGGATAAATCATGAGTTATGAGATTTTCTTAGGCGTTGGTGTTTTCATCGCTATCGTTGTACTACTAGTTTTAGTTATCATTGGTGCTAAATCTAAGTTAGTTGCAAGCGGTGACATCATCATCGGTATTAATGGCGATCCAGACAAAGCCATTAAAACATCAGCAGGTAGCAAGCTTTTAGGCGCGCTATCTGAATCAGGTATTTTCGTATCATCTGCATGTGGTGGCGGTGGCTCTTGTGGTCAGTGTCGTGTACACATTAAAGAAGGTGGTGGCGATATCTTACCAACAGAACTTGATCACATTTCTAAAGGTGAAGCCCGTGAAGGCTGTCGTTTAGCGTGTCAGGTAAATGTTAAAAACGACATGGAAATTGAACTTGAAGAGTCAATTTTCGGTGTTAAAAAATGGGATTGTGAAGTTATCTCTAACGATAACAAAGCAACGTTCATTAAAGAGCTTAAGCTACAAATTCCAGATGGCGAATCAGTGCCTTTCCGTGCGGGTGGTTACATCCAAATCGAAGCGCCTGCTCACCATGTTAAATACGCAGATTTCGATATTCCTGAAGAGTATCGTGGCGACTGGAATCACTTTGGTTTCTTCGACCTGGAGTCAAAAGTAGACGATGAAACAATTCGTGCATACTCAATGGCTAACTACCCAGAAGAAGAAGGCATTATCATGCTTAACGTGCGTATTGCTACGCCGCCGCCAAGAAACCTAAGCCTACCATGTGGTAAAATGTCATCGTACATTTGGTCACTTAAAGCAGGCGACAAGGTAACTATTTCAGGTCCATTTGGTGAGTTCTTCGCTAAAGACACCGACGCTGAAATGGTATTCGTAGGTGGTGGTGCAGGTATGGCACCAATGCGTTCACATATCTTTGACCAACTTAAGCGTTTAAACTCTAAGCGTAAGATTAGTTTCTGGTATGGTGCGCGTTCTGAGCGTGAAATGTTCTATGTTGAAGATTTCGACGGCTTAGCAGCTGAAAACGATAACTTTGTATGGCATACCGCATTGTCTGATCCACAACCAGAAGATAACTGGGAAGGTTACACAGGCTTTATCCATAACGTACTTTATGAAAACTACTTGAAAGATCATGAAGCGCCAGAAGATTGTGAGTTCTACATGTGTGGTCCTCCAATGATGAACGCGGCTGTTATCGGCATGCTTAAAGACCTAGGTGTAGAAGACGAAAACATCTTACTAGATGACTTCGGTGGCTAACACCCATATCAAAACAGCTTAGTTTTGGTTAAAATACGGGCCTCGTCGCACATTGTGCAACGGGGCTTTTTTTATTTTATTTTATTTTACATGGGCTAATTTAATGAACAGAGTAAGCAGTTCTCAAGGCGCTATCAGTGTTTTTTTATTAACTATAATGCTATTTATCTCTGGCTGTGGGGCTGATAAAACACCTCAGGAGGTATTTTTAGAAGGCAAAACGATGGGCACCACCTATCATATTAAATACTTTGCCGACGATAAAAGCGTTGATGCCACTAAATTACAGCAGCAAATAGATACGCAATTGAAAGCGGTTAATCAGTCTATGTCTACGTATATCCCCGATTCTGAAATTAACACATTTAATAAATTACCCGCCAACCAGGTTATGCCAATTAGTGAAGACTTTAGGGCTGTGGTGAGTGAATCGATTCGTTTAGGTAAGTCGACCAAAACGCTTGATGTAACGATGGGCCCGTTAATAGATTTATGGGGCTTTGGACCTGATAAAAAACCAACTAAGCGCCCAAGTGATGAAGCACTTGCTGCAATGATTGAAAAAATTGGTGTAGATAAACTAAATCTTACTGAGCAGGGCCTTGCTAAAACAGTTGATGGTTTAGAGCTGTCGTTTTCGGCCACAGCGAAAGGGTATGGTATTGATAAAGTAGCGCAATTACTTGAAAGCCAAAATATTAGTAACTACATGGTAGAAATAGGTGGGGAGCTGCGCATTGGCGGTGAAAAGCCAAATAACCAAGATTGGAAAATCGCGATAGAGCAGCCAGATGCGCCACCAGGCGAGCGAAAAGTTCACCGTGTATTAGCGCCCGGTACGAATGGCATTGCAACATCAGGTGACTACCGTATTTTTTATAAAATGGATGGCGAAACTTACACTCATTTAATTGACCCAGTAACAGGCATGCCAATCAAACATGACTTAGTGTCGGTTACTGTATTACATCCTAGTGCAATGACCGCAGATGGCTTAGCAACCGCATTAACGGTTATGGGAATGGACGATGCTAAAGCATACGCTGAAAAGCACGATTTACCTGTGTACTTAATGGCTAAATCAGACAAAGGCATTGTGACTTACGCAAGCACTGCTTTTAAACCTTATTTGTAATATAATGGCGTTTAGCTAAAACTTTATTAGTGCTAAACGCATATTACAACCGATTTTTTGAAATAGACTTCTCTCGCATCTATGTGGGTTTTGGGTGTATAATTTAGCGGTCGCTCAACAATGTTTGAGCATAATTTATTGCTGATCAATAGGGGCTAAGCAATGTCACTTTTTCTTCTTACATTTGGTTTATTAATTTTAATCGTGATAGCTATGGCTGTTGGTATGATCGTGCAAAGAAAATCTATGGCAAGTAGTTGCGGTGGATTAGGCTCGGTAGGTATTGATAAAGCCTGTGATTGTGACGATCCATGTGATAAGCGTAAAAAGCGTATGGCTAAAGAGCAAGCCTGGAAAGAAAACCAAATTATTTAAGCAGTAGCTTAATGATAAAAAGCGCCTTATGGCGCTTTTTTTGTACCTGTATATTTAGTGCTCATATCTTCTTTTAATTAAACACAACCTTAATGTATTAGACCAAGGTCTATAGTTTAGTTTTTTTCACCTATTAGGTTTATTTTTCTCGTTTGTCAAATTGGAGCTAACACTCTAAAGTTTAACCATAGACACAGAGCAAGGCTCCAGTCATAAGCTTGAGGCATAAAAGTTAGCCTCGCTTAAAAGAATCTTTATATTGTGTGTGAAGATGTTGTCAGTGTGAAAGGCAACTCAAGTTCGGTGGTGACTTAGCTTGAGTTGTT
>NZ_JALNTN010000011.1:0-26435 GCF_023161905.1 Pseudoalteromonas sp. 2CM41L | reverse complement strand
TTATATTGTGTGTGAAGATGTTGTCAGTGTGAAAGGCAACTCAAGTTCGGTGGTGACTTAGCTTGAGTTGTTTTTATCTCCTACAATTGCCACGCAGTGTAAACCAAAAATCTTTATATTGTGTGTGAAGATGTTGTCAGTGTGAAAGGCAACTCAAGGTCGGTGGTGACCGGTTTTGAGTTGTTTTTATTCCCTACAATTGCCACGCAGTGTAAACCAAGAATCTTTATATGTGTGTGAAGATGTTGTCAGTGTGAAAGGCGGCTCAAGTTCGGTGGTGACTGAATTTGGGCTGTTTTTGTTTGTGCGGCTTTATTTTTAACTTCATTAATCCCCCTTATCTCTACTCATCAAGCTACCTAAATATAAAATATTTATAAACTAAGTCTTTATTTTTATTATGTTATTTTCTATTAACAAAATAGCTGCGAAAGCTTAACGCAAAACTTTATATTTTTTGTTGAACCGAAAACTGTCTTTGTTATACTCAGCATCGAACTTTCAGTAAGTTTTGAAAGTTTATTTGATACGGATCAATTCTCACTAGGTAAATGTGTGCTAGCCGGGTTTGATTGTATTTAGCACCTCGTTTTAGGGCTTACAGCAGCAATGTTTTTTTAATTTTTCCATTGCGCGCTTTATTACTCTAATTTTGTTATTAGTCATTTAGTAGGTTAATGTCTTTGAACACACTTTCTTTGCATCATACAAATACGGCTTTTGCTTCTAGCAAACCGCAAACGTGTGAACGCTTGAATAAAGCGGGCAAGGGCGTGTGTGTCGCTATAACATTATTAGTGTTTAATACGGTAATGCTGCTAAGTGGTGCATTAGAGGATGCCTTTCAGCTTGAAGCGTTGTTTAGCAATGGCTCTATTGTTGAGCCTGTTTTGCTGCACGTTACGCAATTTTTAGCTCATCCGATCATATCTAGTCAGTTACTCATTGGCCTTTGCTGGTTATTGTTCCATATTTTTCCGGCGCGTCGTGCTGGAATAATCCTTCGTAAAGCCGCTTTCGCTTTTCGCGAGGCAAAAGTACACCAACCTGTGTCCGCTGCACATGGTTGTCGTGCTCCACCTAGCTTTACAGGTTGTCTGTAAGGCTTCACTTGTTGCTGGTTTTAATTATTTTTTCTTGCTGTAAATAATTAAAGTTTGCATTAGCAATGTAGCCGCGTGTTTTAATCACGTCAGCCAACCAACACTCACCCAAGTTAACTTTTATTACGTTATATAAATGCGTTTAGAAGCTGGGTTTGTTGCTAGGTATTTTTTTGCATCCACTTGCAGCGGGTTCAGTCCCCTTTATTTTTATAATTTAGTTCTAGTTAACTTGGGTTTTTATTGAAAAATCGTTGCTTAATTTTTATTCAAAGCAGCAAATTAAAACTCTAGGTTTGTAGGATACTCCCTTGTTAATTCGTAACCTTTGTAATATTGCTTTAGCTAGTACGGTGCTGGCGTTGTCAGGCTGTAAAGGCGGGATACTCGATCCAAAAGGCCAAATAGGTATTGATGAGAAAAACTTAATCATCATTGCTACTGTCCTTATGCTACTCGTAGTAATCCCCGTTATTGTGATGACTTTGTATTTCGCATGGAAATATCGAGACACACAAGATCATGAAATTTATGCACCAAAATGGGCTCATTCAAATAAGATTGAAGCCGTTGTTTGGGCTGTTCCTATTGTTATCGTTATTATTTTAGGTGTTATTACCTGGCAGTCTACCCAAGACTTAGACCCCTATAAACCTATTGAAGGTAAAGGCGAGCACCTCACTGTAGAGGTGGTTTCATTAAACTGGAAGTGGCTATTTATTTACCCAGAGCAAGGTATTGCAACGGTAAATGAATTGGTATTTCCGGCAAATGTGCCGGTGGAATACAAAATCACTTCAGAAAGCACAATGAATTCTTTTTTTATTCCTCAGCTAGGTAGTCAAATTTATTCTATGGCAGGCATGGAAACCAAGCTTCATTTAATCGCAAATGAGCCGGGCACATTTAAAGGCTTTTCTGCTAATTACAGTGGCGCAGGTTTTACCGGTATGAAGTTCAATGCCATTGCCACCCCAACACAAGCTGATTTTGACAAGTGGGTAACAAGCGTTAAAGCCAATGCTAATAACCTCACGCATGCCAATTATGTTGAGCTTGCAAAAGCCAGTGAAAACAATCCTGTTGCCTATTATGGCAAGGTCGACGACGGCCTATTTCATACCATTGTGATGAAGTATATGCAGGCACATGGCGATATGAACAAAAAACATCAAGTGATGAGCGATCATGGGCAAATGAGCAAAAAGCACCATGAAATGAATGAACACGCAACGCCTTCATCTCACAGCCAGGACGAGGAATAATAATGTCGTTTTTAGGTAAACTTTCACTCGACGCAATTCCGTTTCATGAGCCAATTATAATGGTTACCATGACGGTGATAGCGATTGCCGGGCTTATTATTGCCGGGCTTATTACTAAATATAAAAAGTGGGGCGTGCTTTGGCACGACTGGATCACCTCTGTTGATCATAAACGCTTAGGCGTAATGTACATCTTTTTAGCATTAATAATGCTGTTTCGTGGTTTTTCTGATGCCATTATGATGCGTGCGCAGTTAGCACTTGCTACTAGCGGTGCACCAGGTTATTTGCCTCCTGAGCATTACGACCAAATATTTACAGCGCACGGCGTTATCATGATCATATTTATGGCTATGCCATTTATGATTGGTCTAATGAACATTGTATTGCCACTACAAATTGGCGCACGCGATGTCGCTTTTCCATTTTTAAATAACCTAAGTTTTTGGTTTACTGCCAGCGGTGCCATTTTAATTAACTTGTCGCTTGTATTTGGTGAGTTTGCAAAAACAGGTTGGGTGGCGTATCCGCCGCTTTCGGAGCTGACTTTTAGCCCTGGGGTGGGGGTCGATTATTATATATGGGCCTTGCAAATTTCCGGGCTCGGTACACTTTTAACTGCAGTAAACTTTTTAGCGACTGTGTTTAAAATGCGTGCCCCAGGTATGACCCTAATGAAAATGCCAATTTTTACATGGGCATGTACATGGGCAAATATCTTAATTGCAGCATCTTTCCCTATTTTAACTGCTGTGCTTGGCATGCTAACGCTTGACCGTTACCTTGATTTTCACTTTTTTACCAATGCAGCGGGCGGCAACGCTATGATGTACATCAACCTGTTTTGGGCGTGGGGTCACCCTGAGGTTTATATTTTAGTACTGCCTGCTTTTGGTATTTTTTCTGAAATTATCTCAACCTTTGCCGGTAAACGTTTATTTGGTTACAAATCGATGGTGTATGCCAGCGGTGCAATCTCTATTTTAGGTTTTATTGTTTGGCTACACCACTTTTTCACCATGGGGTCGAGCGCCAACGTTAATGCGTTCTTTGGAGTAATGACCATGGTTATTGCCGTCCCTACTGGCGTTAAGCTATTCAACTGGTTGTTTACTATTTACCGCGGCCGTTTACGTATCAGCGTTCCTGTACTTTGGACATTAGGCTTTATGGTTACCTTTACAGTAGGCGGTATGACCGGCGTACTACTGGCTATTCCGGGTGCCGATTACGTGTTGCATAACAGTTTATTCTTAATTGCGCATTTCCATAACACAATCATTGGTGGCGCTGTATTTGGCTACCTTGCAGGTTTTGTATTTTGGTTCCCTAAAGCAATGGGCTTTAAGCTTAGCGAAAAATGGGGTAAAGCGTCTTTTTGGTGTTGGATAGTTGGTTTCTTCGTGGCGTTTATGCCGTTGTATGTACTTGGTTTCTTAGGTATGACACGTCGCTTAAACCACACTAATAACCCAGATTGGAACATGTGGTTATACATTGCTGCAGGCGGTGCTGTCATTATTATGTTTGGTATTATTTTCCAAGTCGTGCAGCTCTTTGTTAGCTTTAGAGACCGCGAAGCACTTGACGATACAACCGGCGATCCGTGGAACGGCCATACACTAGAATGGGCAACTAGCTCACCTCCACAAGTGTATAACTTTGCAACTATTCCTCACGTTGATGACATTGATGCCTGGACCGAAGCGAAAGAAAAAGGCCAAGCGTATCAAACAAAAGCAAGCTACAGCCCAATTCATATGCCTAAAAACACAGCATCTGGGGTGTTAATTGCAGCAAGCTTAACTGTATTTAGCTTTGCCATGATCTGGCATATCTGGTGGTTAGCTGCCGTTGGTTTTGTTGGCGCAATTGCCTTATTTATCAAGCGTTGTTACACCAGCGATGTTGATTACTATATACAACCTGATGAAATTGCACGTATTGAAGCTGCGTATAATTCTAGTGGAAATAAGGAGCTAAGCGCGTGAGTACACTATCTGCGAATGTAGAAACTGCCCATTTAGACTCAGTTTCGCACGATGATCATGCACATGAGCATCACGATACCTCTGGCGATACAATCTTTGGCTTTTGGTTATACCTAATGACCGATTGCCTATTATTTGCCTCGTTTTTTGCCACTTACGCCGTGCTGTTTATGAACACAGCCGGTGGTGTATCAGGTAAAGACATTTTTGAACTCGACTTTGTCGCTGTAGAAACAGCGGCGCTACTCATTAGTAGTATTACTTTTGGCTTTGCCATGATTGCCGCACAAGGGCAAAAAAAGGCACTAACACTCACCTGGTTGTTTATTACCTTTTGTTTAGGTGCTGTGTTTATAGGCATGGAAATTTACGAATTTCATCACCTAATTGTGCATGGTAATGGTCCACAACAAAGTGCCTTTTTAACCTCATTCTTCTCGTTAGTAGGCTTACATGGTTTGCACGTAACTGCGGGTCTAATTTGGATGAGTATTATGATGATAGAAGTGGCAAAACGCGGCTTAGGTAAACAAACAGTGACACGCTTAAGCTGCCTAAGCCTATTTTGGCACTTCTTAGACATTGTTTGGATTTGTGTATTTACCGTTGTTTATTTAATGGGAGCAATGTAATGAGCCACAGCGAAGCGCACGCGTTAAAGCAAATGCAAAACGAGCACCATGATGAGTCTCATGGCAGCGTTAAAACGTACTTAATAGGCTTTGTGCTATCAATAATTTTAACCGCCATACCGTTTTACATGGTAATGGAAGGCGACTTTTCAAAAGTAACTACGCTTTGGAGCATTGTTACTTTAGCTATTGTACAAATTTGGGTGCACTTAAAATACTTTCTACACCTTAATTTTACGACAGAAGATGGTCGTGCAAGTACCTTCTCATTTTTATTCAGTGCCCTAATTATCGTCATGGTTGTTGGGTTATCGGTTTGGATAATTTATGAATCTAACGCAATGATGATGTACTAGGAGTTGAAGATGTTTCGTCGTTATTTATCAGTGACTAAGCCAGGCATTATTATGGGCAACCTTATCAGCGTTGCAGGCGGTTTTTTACTTGCCTCGCGCGGGGATATAGACCCATGGCTAATGGTTGTTACGCTTATTGGCTTGTCACTTGTGGTTGCATCGGGCTGTGCTATCAACAATGTAATTGATAGGGACATAGATGTAGCCATGGCACGTACTCGTACGCGGGTTACAGTAACAGGCGAAATGTCGGCCTTTGCTGCACTGAGTCACGGGGTTTTATTGGGGGTTGTAGGTTTTGGTTTACTCATTGCTTACACCACACAAGCCGCGGTATTTTTTGCAGCGTTTGGCTATGTCATTTATGTTGGGGTTTATAGCCTTTACATGAAGCGCAATTCTGTTTATGGCACGTTTGTAGGTAGCCTTTCTGGCGCAGTGCCTCCTGTTGTTGGTTACTGCGCTGTAACCGGGCAGTTCGATATAGGTGCATTAATACTATTAGTTATGTTTAGTCTGTGGCAAATGCCGCATTCATATGCCATTGCTATTTTTCGCTTTAAAGATTACCAAGCCGCAGGTATTCCCGTATTACCCGTAGCGCAAGGTATTGATAAAGCGAAGCGCCATATTGTACTTTATATTGCTGTGTACGCTTTAGTCGTCATGCTATTACCAATAAGTGGCTACACTGGCGCCGCCTTTATGGCTGTGGCGTGTATTACCAGTTTTTGGTGGTTACTTATGGCACTGCGTGGCTATCGCCGTAATGTTAATTTAACAAGCTGGGCACGCCAAGTGTTTGCTTTTTCTATTATAAATATTACAGCACTCAGTATAGCCATGGCCGTTGACTACCACAGCGCAGCGCCACAACTGCTTACACTGATATAATTTTTAAAACTTTATATTTCCAAAGTTAATCCAAAGGCTCGAAAGGGCCTTTTTTCATGTTTGAAATAAAGCGGCAATAGAGTGTTTATGAGCTTGCTTTAGGTTTTCTTTTATTTGGGCTCTAATTTCTGCTGATTTATTTTGGCTTAGCTTAAAGTTTCCACTCCAGTGAGTGGGAGTAAACTCTATAAAGCTTAATTGTTGATACATTGCTTGGCGACTGCGTGTAGGCATATCATTAATATTCCACATGGGCTTAAAGGTTTGCTCAAAATGGGTTGTTAATTGACTCATTATCTTTTCTTTCTCGCTGTCGCTTTTAATAATCACTACCTTTGCAGTGACTTGTACTGATGAGTAAAGCCAGCTTGGCAGTGTTTTATTATTACTATACGAGGGAGATAGATAGCAGCTATCACCATTAAAGTGTAATTTTACAGAGCGTTTATCACATTGTGTTAGTGGGTTATGTTTAGCTACGTGCGCAATGAATACATTACGAATGGGATCATATAGTACAGGTACATGGCATATATTATTTAAATCACTTTGCGAGCTGGGCGTTAAAATACTCGCTAGCGGAAATTGCTCAACCAATGCCTGCAAACGTTTAATATCATGCTCTTGAAAATGCGAAGGTGGGTACATTAGAGCTTCTCCTCTAGTTGCAATTTTATGTTCGGCCATTGCTCATCAACTATGCTAAATTTTGCTGTGTTTCTATAGCTACCATTGCTGAGCTTTCTATCTTTATAAGCGAGTCCTTCAAAACGTGCACCTAAACGTGCAATAGCATTTCGTGATTTTTGATTATATTCATGAGTATTAAATGTAATTCTCACTAAATTAAGATCATCAAATGCGTATTTGAGCAGTAAAAATTTAGTATGTGTATTTATGTAAGTTCGCTGCCAGTCATTACTAATAAAGGTGTGGCCTATTTCAGCACTTAGGTTGTGTTTATCTAATTTAAATAATCGTGTTGTACCTACTACTTGCTGTGTATTTGTGTCAATAATCGCAAAAACAATCTGTTCGTTTTTATTAAATTGCGCCTGTGTTAAAAACCACTCTTTTAGCATTTCAGGGGTTTTTGTGTAGTTAACTAGTACCCATTGCCATACTTTAGGGTGCTTACCTGCTTTATATAATCCATTTAAGTGTTTATGGTTTAGTGGTTCTAAAACAACCTTGTTTGTTTTATGTATATGCTGAGTGAACATTATTCGCTCCATTTTTTGCTATTAAAGAGCAATAAATGTACGCTTATTTGGTTTAGTAAAAACAACCAGAATATAACTTTTACCTATACCAGTTAGAAATACATGCAGCCACTTAATATAGAATTTAATAAGCAATATAAGGCAAAGTATTTGCAGCTAGCGCAAGCTATTCGTACTGCAATTATTGAAGGTGATATTGCGGTTGGCGCTAAGTTAAGTTCAGCTAGAGAGATGGCGAAAGCTTATCAATTAAATCGCCATACAATAATGAATGCTTTACAACTATTAGTGGCTGAGGGATGGTTAGAGTCTCATGAGCGTAGCGGTTATAAGGTAACGCAAACCTTACCTATCCAAGGCAGCGCTAATACTAAGCAAGTGCCAGTCTTAACACCTAAAGCCTATAAATTTGCCAAAGAGTTAGCAGTTCCAGCTCCTGCAATGAATTTAAATAATTATAAGTATAATTTTGCAGGTGGGCTTCCCGATCTTAATAGCTTCCCATATAAAGAATTTAAACGCTCCTTAAGTCATGTTTTTAACCATGTAGATACCAGTAAATTTCATTATGGTGATATAAGCGGTGTGAGTGAGTTAAAAGTGCAAATAAGCAATTACTTATATAAAGCGCGTAACTTAAAAACAAGCGACCTACTCGTGTGTAATGGCTCACAAGAAGCACTATTTTTAATCTCGAAAGCATTTATTAGCACTAACGATTTTGTTGCTGTAGAAACGTTAGGGTATCCACCAGCCCGTAAAGCTTTTGCGGCATGTGGCGCACAATTAGTAGATATAAAACAAGATGAATACGGTTTATGTATTGATGATTTGAAAGCGCAACTTAGCCGCTTCTCAATTAAAATGCTGTACTTAACACCGCTGCATCAGTACCCGACAACTGTGACTTTATCGCCTACACGGCGTATGCAAATTTATCAGTTATGTTACCAACATGGCGTAATGATTATAGAGGATGACTATGACCATGAGTTTCATTACCAATGTCACCCGTTACAACCAATGGCAGCGGATGACCCTGCGGGTATAGTAATTTACCTTTCTACATTCTCTAAAATTATGTTTTCCGCAGCCAGAATCGGTTACATTTGCGCTGCCCCTGCTGTTATCGCACAGCTTAATGCGTGGAAGCAGTTAATGAATCATAAAAATGATGTGGTTATGCAATTAGCTTTAGCGCACTTTATGAAAGAAGGTGCGTTTGAACGTCATTTAAAGCGAATGACTAAGCTATATAAGCATAGGTATGAAGCTATGGATAACTCATTAAGAGCACTGCAGGTGAAAGGTTTACCTATTGAGTATAAAAAGCCCGATGGTGGGATGGCAATGTGGGTTAACTTAAACATAGATACGGCTAATATTAAAAAGCATCTACACAAGCGCAGTATTTATTTGCAAACAGAATCAGAGTTTTATTTCTGCGACTCTTATAGAAGCTTAAAACCTAAACACTTTAGTTACTTGCGTCTAGGCTTTGCTGGCCAGTCAGTGGAAGTCATGCAAGAAGGTATAAACATAATTGCTGAGTATGCTTATTAAGCTATTTATTTAAACTTTCTGCTTCGTAAAACAAAGGTTTTAGGGTGCCGCAGTTTATAAATTTATACGTTAACTCATTCTGGCTAGGAAGGAGGGTTGAGGTTCTAAACTTTTGCATACAGGCATTTACCAAATCTACAAAAATTAAGTGGCTGAAACTAGGTGCTTGGCTAATTTTATGTATGTAAATTCGCTCTGTGCTACCTAGGTCTATCATGTCGTATTCTTGCCAGGGGCTAGGTTTAGCTAAATCTTTTAACTGGCGAGCATATAACTGTTTACTCATTTCTATTGTTCTGTTTGTGTAAATTAGGCTGCCTGCTTTTTTGTAATTGCCTTCGTACACGTCTGCGGTAATGGTTATTTCTTCACCGCGCATTAAGCGTTGAATATTAAAAGGTTTGGGCTTTAGCGTTATAAGCTCAGCGTTGCGCACAACATCTAAAAAAGCCACATCGGGGTTTTTAATCCTATACACCACTTGTACATCGTGCGGTAATTTATAGCCGGGTAAGTTAAACGCATAAATTCCTGAACCTTTATTCACCAGTGCTATTGCATGCTCAGCATTGTATTTGGGGTTGAGTGGTGGCAATTCTGCTGCTTCTTCCTCAGCAAAAGCGTATCCGCTTATAGTAATGATCAACAAAGTAAGAAGTAAACGCATAATAATCTCAATTAATTTATGAGCTTAAATTGTAGTATATAGCTTTAATAACTCTAAATTTAATAGGTTTATTTTAAATACACATAGTAAAAAGGCTCGTAAGAGCCTTATTGCGTTTAAATATGGTAGGTTTTTACTTAATGGCTTTTTTAACCTCACGCCAGTCAATAATTTTAAAATTTTGTGGTCGTAGTGGCATACGGTTGTAGCCGTCTTGCACTATAAGCATGCCTTCAGGGTAGCCTGGTAAAGGTTTTGCTGTAACGGTTAAGCCGTCTGTTTCACCTGCGCCATCAATGCCTTTATCTAGATTAGCAATCACATTAAATTTACCTGCAAAGCTTAGGCTAGGCTGTGTGTTATCTGATATTTTATAAAGCACATAGCTATTATCGCCTTGGCTTGATACTACTAAATAGCGCTTATCATCAGCATGATAGATTTCCATGCCTTCAACATCTGCCACAAGTTGCTCATTTATACCTTGTAGCATGACCGCTTTGTTGCCAGCACTGGGTTCAGCATCGATATACCAAATGCCTGCATCTTCTTCACCTGCAAATAATTGGCCGCGCTTATCATCAGCACTACAGCCTTCTGGTTGGCTTGGTAGGGTAAACTCTCTAACCAGTTCACCGCTTAAGTTACCTTGCTCACCGGTGAGTTTATATTGCTGGAATAAACCTGATTTATCATTAACAAATACGTATTGACCAGATTCAGACGAATACATACACATACCGTAAATCTCGGCTAGGTTAGTCGCTACTTCTGTTACATGGTTTACTTTGTTCTCGCTATCGACAGTAAACACGCTAATACTGTTAAGCGTGCGGTTGCTGGCTGTGATCCAAGTATGGGTTTCGTTGTTTATATCCTGATGCTGGCGTACATCAACATTATTTAAACGCCCAACATTAAGCGATTGCACTTTGTTGCCAGCAAGATCATAAACCATTAGGCCGCGGCGTTTATCTGTGCCTAAAATTAAGCTGCTTTTAACGTCGTGTTCATTTATCCAAATTGCTGGGTCATCTGCTGCATCACCAAATGCTGCAACTGGCGTTGTTTGTGCGCTGGCATAAATGTGAGTCATAGCGACTTGGTTTTGTGAAGTAACTGTTTGCGCTGTGTAGTTAACGTTTGCTTGAATATAGGCACCTGTTTCATCATCAATTAAAACTAGCTGCGCTTGATTGTTATTGATCAAACTCGCTGCAACAGATTCAATGGTGTGATCGCCAGAAAGTGACCACTGACTTAGTTTTTCAGTATTTTCGTGGTAAGCATAGATCATATTGCCATCAGTGGCAGTAAGCCATAAAGTACCATCTTGTGATACTGATAATGCCCCGATTTCAGCTTTTAATTCACCGTAAGGCTGTACTAATGCCACTGGCTGTTTATTGGCATCGGATTCAGCATCAGCATTGATAGCCCAAACGCCGAGTTCAGCTTCGCCCACATACAAGGTTTTTGTTTCATCATTAACAGCACAGCCTGAAGCCTCAGTGACTGCAGAGAACTCACGTACTGCAATATTTTTAGCTTGTTTAGTGGCTAAATCATAAATAATGGTTTCGCTGATCAAGCCTCGAACATCCGGCACAAATGCTGAGACAGTCTTGTTATCAGTGTTTTTAAATAAACACACGGCATCAGGCTGAGCTTGAGGCGGGGTAATACGAGAGAGTTCATTTATCTGCCAAGTTTGGCCGCTTTTTTCAAGTTCAAAGATGACGACGTTGTCTTGGCTTTTATCAATGCTTGCGAGTAAAAATTGCTGCGCTGATAATTGTTTTAGTGCAATTGACTCAAAGTTACCGGCGAGCAGCACTCGGCTTTGCTCGTTATCGGCAATTAATAAGCCTTGGCTTTCACTGGCAATAAGCCATTGATTAGTACCAAGTGCAGCAGCTTGTGAGCCTTGTATGTTTTGTTGTGGGCCGAATAATTTAGTTTTAATATTTGTTTTTTTAATATATGGCTTTGCAATAGCTGCATTATTTTGCGTATCGTCATTACTTGTACAACCGCTTATTGCAGTTATTAGGAGTGCACTGCCAAACACTGCTGAAATTGTATTTAGTTTAAAGTTCATTATTTTATCCTTTACTTATCTATGTGCTTTTCAGTGCTAAAACGTACTTCACCAAGGTGATTAATCGCACTTACACTGAGTGTTTCGCCATTGATAGATACACTTAAAAAACCAGGTGTTGCTTCTGCGTAACGGGTAAATTCACGCTGTTTTACAAACCGTGCTTCGCTGCCTCCACCTGAGACAAAGTGAGCCACTTTGCTATTTTTCGGTTGGTTGTATTGCAAGTCGTGCTCGTGCCCAGCGATATAAGCTTGCACGTTATGACGCTCCAAAATAGGTTCTAAAATGTCGCGAAGCCCTTGGTTACGGCCAAAGCGTTTACCACTTGAGTAAAGCGGGTGATGGCCTACCACAATTTTCCACTTTGCTTTACTGCCAGCAAGCTGGGTTTCAAGCCAAGTAAGCTGGGCTTTATAGCCTTGCCCATGGGTAGAACGGTATTTATCACGGTCTCTGTATTGCGGCTGAATCGGGTTGGTATCTAAAAAAACCATTAACACTTGCTCGTTGTTTTCAAGTGTAAATGTTTTACTGTAGTACCTTGCAGGTAACTGCCAACGCTGGCTTTTTTCTGTGTAGTCAATTTGTGCTTGGGCATTACCCAAGTAATCGTGATTACCTAAAACAACATACCAATCTTCAAATGTGTGAGGGCCGTGGTATATGTTCTCAAAGGCTGATTGCCAAAGCGGATCGTTAACGCTTGCCACACCATTTGGGTAAAAGTTATCGCCAGTTGAGACGATAAAGTCAGCATCAGTTTGGTACATGGCTATTTCTAATTGGTGAGCCACTTCTTTTTGATAAAAGTGGCCGTTGTGTCCCCAATCACCAATTACCATAAAGTTAAGGCTATCAGGTAGCGTATTTAACTTAGCTATTTTTTGCTGTTGATAAAGCTCATCTTTATAAATAACAGGCTCGACAGCACTGAGCGCTGATGAGCTCAGTAGGGCGGCCATTATGAAAGACAATTTAAACATGTTCTAACTCCAAAAGGCACGTAATAGCAAGCGATTACGTGCCTAATATGATGATGCCTGCTATTAAAATGCGTAGCGCAACATTACTTGAATGACTGGGCCTGCTTCTTCAGATTCAAGCTCGTACTCATCAAAGTCACGATTGTTTTGGTCATCAAGTGAGTCAAATTTGTTAAAAACTTCATCTTTACTGGCATCAAGTAAGTTTGAACCCACTAGGCGAAGTGTTACATCATCCCAGCGCTTTTCAACGAAAAGCTCTAAATCAGCACCGTAAGAGGTTGTTACTTCTTCCCCTACAAAGCGTCCGTATGCATCACCTTGGTTACGGTAAGTTGCGCCAAATGATGCACGCAGTATTGGTAAATCTTGGATAAAGCCAATATTATAAACATAATCTGATTGGTCGTTAAATTTACGTTTGCCAAAACTGTCTTCAACTTCACTGTCAAGCCAAGAGTAGTTTAAGAAAATACCAGTATTTGGCATGTTGATTGCGCTCAGTGGCGTTGATAAATCAAACTCAATACCTTGTACTGTGCCATCGCCAGTATTTTGTGGTTGCAGTACAAATGTACCTTCGCCTTCTGAGCCTTCAACACCTGTGCTGGCAATTTCAATTAGGTCGCTAACGTCACGGTAAAATACGTTTACACCGACAACGCCACTTTTACCTAAACGGTATTCGTAACCTAAATCGATACCCCAAGAAGATTCTGGCTTAAGATTTGGGTTACCTAAAAAGTCATTATCAGCGAGTTCTTCTTCAAGTAGAGCGGGTGTTATGTAGTCAAAGTCAGGGCGGCGCAAGCTACGAGCAACAGAGGCGCTGACTCGGCCGTTATCACTTACACTGTAACGAAAGTGAGCTGAAGGTAAGAAAAAGTCATAATCATTTTCGGCAGTAACGCCTTCATTGGTATCGGTAATGCTTGAGTCAGTTGACTCCCAGCGCACACCCATCTCCCATGAGAACACATCTGCTTCGTGTTTGATTAATGCAAATAAGTCAAAACGGTCTTCTTCGAGGGTGTTCACACCGCCGTCTACTGCTTCAAATTCGTTGTTAAATACAGCTAAAGACATAGGTGTTTGGTTAAACTGATCCCAGCCAGTAAGTGTTTGCTCACTTTCATCTTCAGCTTCAAAAATTGCTGTGTCGCGCTCTTTTCCTTGAACAAAAGCACCAAACTGAACTTCTTTTGAGTCACCTAGCAGTAAGCTATGTTGCCATTGTAATGACCATTCTTTATCGTCAATCTCAACAGTTTCTTCTGCTTCTTCAAAAACCATTGGGAGCTCAGATGTATCAAGCTCAACTTCTTGCTCGTAAACTGACTCTTCAAAGCTGGCATAGCCTACTTTAAACTTGCTGGTACCGCCTAATAACGGTAATTCATAACCTGAGTTTATGTTGTAGTTGGTTTGGTCAATGTAGGAAACATTTGCGTTGTCTGAAAGTAAGTTACCGCCTTCAACCACAGAGTTAGACGTGGCCGTCGCGTCGTCATATTCAAAAGAACGCTCGTCTTCGGTACGGTCTGTATCAACCCACATAGCGCTAATATCAAACTTGCCACCGTTATCAAATACCTTTTCAAAGCTGGCATTTAATGATGTGTCATCGCCATCACGAGTATCAGATTGATCTTCACGGTTATCAAAATCATCAGTTGCGTAATTAGGGTTATTTTCAGGGCTATCACCATAACGTATGCTTGATTTTTGTTTTGGGTTATAACGACCTTGAAAATTAGCGCCTAGTAGTAAACGTCCACCTGCAAACTCAGTACCGTAAACGCCCGCAAAGCTTTCTTTTAGTTCACCATCATCATAGCGTAATCCTCCTGCGCGAATATAACCGCCGTCTAAGCTGTAGCCATCGCGAAGTACAATGTTAAGGGTGCCCGCAATTGCATCGGCAGAGCGGTTGGCACTTGATGAACGAATTATTTCTACACGCTCGATTAATTCTGCTGGAATACGGTCAACAAAAAATGAGCGATCAGCACCAGCGCCTGGAACTTCTTCGCCATTGATCAGTACTTTTGTGTAAGCAGGGCTCAAACCGCGCATACGTGCGCCGTCAGACTCAAGCACATCTGATAAAAACGTCACACTCGGTACACGCTTTAGTGCATCACCTGCTGTTAGTGGTTCAAAACGCTGAAAGTACTCTTGAGAGTATTCAAGCGTTGGGGCCAATTCTTGTGAGCGGTTGCGATAACCTATTTCGCCATAGACTACTAACTCTTCAGATACTTTTACATCAGTTCTGTGTTCTTCTTGTGCTGCATGTACTGCTAAATTGCAAAGTGATAGCGCTGTTACCAGTGCTTTAAGTTTAAAGTGTGCCATGTAATTTGCTCCTGTTGCTGCTTGGTTTGAAAGCAAACTAATTAAATTAAATGACGCAAATGTGACAACACCCTATTTAGATCAGCAGGTTATTAAGGTTTTAAAAGCTTTACCTTGGCGTGTGAGCTAATCGCACTCCCAAGCAATATAGTGTTAATGGGCCATGTGCAGCTTATAAGTAAGTGCATATCATTTAGCTGTCACATCATTGAGCTAATATGACCCTGCTACAAAAAATGCACTTCGGGTAGCATAAATACATACGCAATTTAAATAAGACAAACTATGCGATTTAATCCCTTTATTAGCCATCGGCTTTTAACAAACAGTATTATAGCTATGGCGTTATTAGCCATATTTTTATGTGCCTATTTAGGGGAACTCAAAGAGCTGCAACACATACAATGGCTCGATATTATTGGTGAGGGCGGCATAGTGATTATGACCCTAACTTGGATTGTTGCCTTACTTATTTCGCGCCCGCCGGGCAAAGTTACTCGTTATTTGGTGCTTGGGCTTGGTTTATTTATGTTCTCGGCCACGCTCGATTTGCTCGATGAATGGTTAATGCAACCTGCGCAGCAGTGGCTAAGCTGGATAGAGTCACTGCCAGCCCCTGTTGGGATGCTGCTAACCAGTTTAGGTTTATACCATTGGCACCAAGAACAATATGTTTTAAATAAACAGCTAAGGCGCCGTGAAGCACATTTACGTGAGCACGACAAAGTATGCCCCGTTACCGGTGTTTATACAGCCGAATACTTGCAAAGCGTGTTAAACACCCAGCTTAAGGCGCCGCAGCCAGTTTTATTAGCCGCTATTGATATCCGCGACTTCGCGAGTTTTAATAATGAGTTTGGTTTTAGCGAAGGGGATCGACTGCTACGCGAAATAAGCGAGCTGATATTAATGAACTGTCGGTTAAGCGATGTGGTATGTCGTTATGCGGGAGACTGTTTTATGGTGCTAATGCCAGCCACATCAAAGCAGCAAGGCCAAGAGCTTCTTAGGCAAATAACAGCCGCATTAAAACATTGTGCTTTTAAAGTAGAAGGCTCTGGGCTTGCTAAGTTTCAGTGTGTAACTACCCATATCATACAAGCGCAAAAAAGTGATACAGCTCACATGCTAATGCAACAATTGCACAGCGGCCTACAACTACAAAAACAACAAAGAGCCACCAGCAGTGAACAGTTATGTTAGCTTAAGTGACAAGTATTTAACTGCACAGGGGCTTATAACTGCCGTTGTAGAGCTTGCGCAAAGTAGGGGGGTTGCCTTACATAAGTTGTTACGCGGCACCGGGATTTTTGAACAAGACTTACTCAGCGTTGAACATTGCTTTAGTTTAGAGCAGCAAGTTAAATTACTAAGTCAATTTAAACGCCTAATGAACACCCCCGACAGCGGTTTTTTACTAGGGAGTCAATTAGTTAACGATTCAAGTAGCGCAGCACAAAGTGTATTGTACAGCGCTAAACTAGGAGCGGCTCTGTTACAAATACAGCGAGCGCATTTACAGCTTTGCCCTTTGTTTTTTAGTCAGCACTATGTAAGTAATCAGCAATTTTATATTTTTTTAAATGCTGCTATAGGGCTTGATGACGACCTACATAACTACATTTTAGAAATTTACAGTGCTGCGTTTTATAGTTTATTAAAGCGTTTAAGCCCGCACTATCCGCAATGTGAGTTCGACTTTAGCTTTAAGCGACCGCGTCATATTCATCAGTACGAGCAACATTTAGGTTTAAAGCTGCGTTTTGAGCAGCCAACGACTCGTTGGGTAATTAGCAAAACATTACTTCGCCAAGCTAACCCGTACGCCAGCGAATTACGCTTTATGCAAGCACGCGCTCAATTGGCTGTAAAATTACACGCAAAATACACCTTTATAGAGGCTGTTTGGCGCTATTTACACACTTATAACGAGGCAAGTTTAGAGCAAACCGCCCAGTATTTTGCCATGAGCCCAGCCACGTTTAAACGAAAACTAAAATGCCATAATATGCGCTTTTCGAGCTTAGTTGATGAGCAAAATAAACATAAAGCCATTTATTTACTTACCTTGCGCGCTAAGTGCAATGAGCAAGTTGCTGAGCGTTTGGCATTTTACGATATTCCTAACTTTAGGCGGGCATTTAAACGTTGGACAGGGCTAACCCCAAGCCAGTTAAAAGTATAAAGCGCACAGGTTAATACTTATTTTAAAAACTAGCAGCCTGCTCAATCACTATTGCATGGCGCTGCGCTAAACGCGTATGGTCTCTGTCGTAGCCGCCACCAATAACACTGGCAATAGCGGTGTTATGTTCAAGGCAGCGCTTAAACACTAAATGGTCACGCTGTTTAATGCCGTCCCAGCTTATATCTAGTTTGCCTAAGCCATCGTCTTGCCAAATATCTACACCGGCATCGTATAGGACTAAATCGGGGTTGAGTTCTTTTAGTAAAAACTGCAGCGTATCATCCACAATGGCTAAGTATTCTGCGTCTTGCATATTGTTAGCAAGGCCTATGTCTAAATCGCTGGGGGATTTTCTAAACGGGAAGTTTTTTTCGCAGTGTATAGAGCAGGTATACGCATACGGCTGATGTGCAAGCATTGCAGCTGTGCCATCGCCTTGGTGTACGTCTAAATCAAAAATGAGCACGTTGGTCACTTCACCGCTTTGTATTAATGTTTGCGCGGTAAAGGCTAAGTCGTTCACCATACAAAAACCTGAGCCAAAATCAGTGTGTGCATGGTGCGTACCACCTGCTAAATGACAGGCTAAGCCATGCTTTAATGCTAAGCGTGCAGTTTGTAACGTGCCTTGTGGGGCGGTGAATGTACGGTCCATTAGCGGTTGCGACCAAGGTAAGCCAATGCGGCGCATGGCTTTTTCGTCTAGGCGGTTATGCCATAAATCGTGAATGTAGTTTTCGCAGTGTACCAGTTCAAGTGGCTCGGGGGAGCCCAAAATAGGCTCTACTAAATTATTACCTGCAATGCCTAAACCTTTAACCTGCTCATATAAATGAGCAAATTTACTCATTACAAATCGGTGCTTAGGGTCAAAGCTAAACGAATAATTACTGTGATAGACCAAAGGTAAGTGAGGGTTTAGGCGCATAACCATATCAATAATAAAGTTTGCGCTATGGTAATAAACTTAACTAATGGAGTCTATTGCCGCTATTTAATCAATGAGGCAAGCTCGCGATGAAGTAATTGTTCATCGGCTAAATTAAGTTCAACTAACCGTTTTAAATAGGTAATGCTGTTTATATCTATATGGTGGCATTTTAGGCCGATGTGTTGATCTTCTATGTGGCAAATAAACACCTCCATTTTTATTTCTATATCGCTTTGTGGCAAGGTAAAGCGCAAGGTGGCTTCGCTATTTTTTGTGCCACTAAACGCCGCGCATTTAGTAATGAGTGCGCCATGTAAAGATACATCGAGTAATTTGCATGGGTAGCTCTCTCCTGCAAATTCTAATTGGGCCGCGGTTGAAAAAAGAATACGCGAGAACTGACGTCGATTTTCCATAAAACGAGTTGCCTTTATTGTAATATTTAAATCAAGCATAGCGGGAAATAGCCCATAGCGATAAAAAATGGCATAAAAAAACCCCGCATAAATGCAGGGTTTATTATATCAGTTAACAATTAACCAATTTTTTTGTACTTAATACGCTTAGGTTGTGCAGCTTCTGCGCCTAAGGTCTTTTTAAGCCACTCTTCGTATTCAGTGTAGTTACCATCGAAAAAGTTAATTTGGCCTTCGTCGCGGTAATCTAAAATGTGTGTTGCAATACGGTCGAGGAACCAACGGTCATGCGATATACACATTACACACCCTGGGAACTCTAAAATAGCATTCTCAAGGGCGCGTAGTGTTTCAACATCAAGGTCATTGGTTGGCTCATCCAGTAGTACTACGTTACCACCCGCTTTTAAAAGTTTAGCAAGGTGTAAACGGTTACGCTCACCACCTGATAAATCTTTTACAAACTTTTGCTGATCGTTACCTTTAAAGTTAAAGCGGCTAACGTATGCACGGCTTGGGAACTCAAAGTTACCAATTTTTAGTACGTCTTGTCCGTCAGATATTTCTTCAAATACAGTTTTGCTTTCGTCCATGTTGCCACGGAACTGATCAACCGTTGCTAATTCTACTGTTTCACCAATGCTAATATCACCGCTGTCAGGTTGCTCTTCGCCGCTTAGCATTTTAAATAGGGTTGATTTACCCGCGCCATTGGCACCGATAATGCCCACTATCGCGCCTTTTGGCATACTAAAGCTTAAATCGTCGATTAATACGCGGTCGCCAAAACTCTTACGTAAGTTATTAACTTCAAGCACTTGGTCGCCTAAACGCGGACCAGGTGGAATAAATAGCTCGTTAGTTTCGTTACGCTTTTGGTAATCAGACTGTTGTAGCTCACTAAACTGCGCCATACGCGCTTTAGACTTAGCTTGGCGACCTTTAGGGTTTGAACGTACCCACTCAAGCTCTTGAGCAATTGATTTTTGACGTGCTTTTTCAGATTTTTGCTCTTGTTGTAAGCGCGCATCTTTTTGCTCAAGCCAAGAAGAGTAGTTACCTTCCCACGGAATACCTTCACCACGGTCAAGCTCTAGTATCCAGCCAGCTACATTATCAAGGAAGTAACGGTCATGCGTTACCGCCACAACAGTGCCTTCGTAATCATGTAAGAAGCGCTCAAGCCAAGCAACCGACTCAGCATCTAAGTGGTTAGTAGGCTCATCGAGAATAAGCATATCTGGTTTTTCGAGTAATAAACGACAAATAGCAACACGGCGGCGCTCACCACCTGAAAGGTGCTCAATTTTAGCATCCCACTCAGGTAAACGAAGTGCATCAGCAGCGCGTTCTAAAACGTTATCAATGTTGTGACCATCGTGCGCTTGAATAATCGCTTCAAGCTCGCCTTGCTCTTTTGCTAGGGCGTCAAAGTCAGCGTCTTCCATTGCGTACTCGTTGTACACTTCGTCAAGGCGGTTAAGGGCATGTTTTACTTCGCCAACAGCTTCTTCAACTATTTCGCGTACTGTTTTGCTTTCGTCCAGCACTGGCTCTTGCGGTAAGTAACCAATTTTAGTACCAGGTTGAGGGCGAGCTTCACCTTCAAAGTCTTGATCAACACCGGCCATAATGCGAAGTAATGTAGATTTACCAGCACCATTTAAACCTAGCACACCAATTTTAGCGCCAGGGAAAAAGTGCAACGAAATATCTTTTAAAATTGTGCGCTTAGGTGGCACAACTTTAGATACTCGACTCATCGAGAATATAAACTTATCAGGTAAAACCATGGAGGAAAGCCTTCAAATAATAATAAAAATTTCAATGTTGTATTGTAGTGGCTCACGGGTGAAACAGTCAACGAATGGCGTATAGAACAATACGCTAATCTAAACGGTACTTTATTTTCTTGCCCATTTAAAACACCACTATGACAGGATTTCTATTGTGTAAAATTCTGTAATCTATTGTTTTATATTGTTCAAACACATTTCATTTTTAACAAAAGTGGTACAGTATATTTACAAACTGTAAAGTATAAGCAAATTATACAGGCAGACCACTCTTAGTCGTTGTAAAACATCGCATAATTAAATATTACAAAGGTTTAAAGGAATGAACATGAAAACAGTTACAAAGTTAGGGGCATTACTTTTAGGTTTATACTCATTTTCGAGCCAAGCAGACATACTCCAGGTAAATGGTTATTACCAAGGAGTAGGGATAGGGTCTACGCAAATTGATGTATACGAGAGTGATAGCATACGATTTACAACACTATACGGCCAGTTTGGCTATCAGTTTTCGCGATACTTTGCGATAGAAGGTCGTGTAGGTTTTGGTTTAAATGACGAATCAACGCCGCTAAATGGGCTTGTTTACGCGCGAAACCCGCTAGATGGTTCGTTAACCTCAGAATCTATTAAGAGCGAAATTGACTCAAGCCTTGATTTGCAAACAAGTATATTTGTGAAAGCTAATTATCCCATTTCAATTCGGGCAGATGTGTTTTTATTTGGTGGCTATGGTAGAAATAAATTAAGTTACAATGAAGGTGAAATAAGAAACCTTGCAGAATCAATAACTGGCTCAGATACAAATTCTACGTTAATCACTGAGCAAAATTATGACGAAGGCGGTGTAACGTACGGTACTGGGATTGACTATAGGTTAACTCAACGCTGGCAATTAAGCGCTGAATACCAATATTTTGATACAGACGAAGGTGATATTTACGCTCTTAATTTATCTGTAAATTATCGTTTTTAATTGAAATAACGCTACTGGTTTTAGTAGCGCGACCTCAATACAGTTAAACAAAATATTTCAATATAAATGCATTCCTCCTGATCTATAACTTTTTGTAAATCTGATAAAATCATGAATAAATTTCATTTAGACATCTATACATCTAGAGGTTGATATTTTTAGCATACTGTTCATAATGAGAGCGTATAAATTCTCGGTTTTTATGAGTAGGAGTAAAAAATATGCCAATTACAGTGAAAGACGAGCTACCGGCTATTGCCCGTTTACGTGAAGAAAACGTGTTTGTAATGCCAAAAAGTCGCGCAAAAACGCAAGAAATTCGTCCTATGCGTTTGGCTATTTTAAATTTAATGCCTAATAAAGTAGAAACCGAAGTGCAGTTTATTCGTTTGCTTGCCAATTCTCCTTTACAAGTAAATGTAGAGCTATTACGCCTAGATACACACCGTAGCAGTAGCAATTCAGAAGAGCACCTAGATACCTTTTACCGTTATTTTTCAGAAGTGAAAGACAATAACTACGATGCGTTAATTGTTACCGGCGCGCCACTCGCACACCTTGAATACGACGATGTTGCGTACTGGGATGAGCTAAAAGTGATTATTGATTGGGCAGAGCAGCACGTTACCTCTACGCTGTTTTCGTGCTGGGCGGCGCATGCCGCGTTGTATCATCGTTACAATTTAAAACGCGATTTAAAAGAAGATAAACTTTGTGGTGTGTTTACTCACCAGTGTTACTTTGATCACGGGGCACTTACTCGTGGCTTCGACGACACCTTTTTAGTGCCGCACTCACGTTATGGCCACATAGATATAAATAAAATAAATGCCTGCGACGATATAGTCGTGCTGGCAGGCTCTGAAAAAGTAGGCGCTTACTTAATGAAAAATAAGTCGGGCAGCCAAGTGTTTATAACCGGCCACCCAGAATACGATGCCGACACATTAAAAGCAGAGTACGAGCGCGATTTACAAAAAAGTCCTGATGCGCCAAAACCCGAAAACTATTTTCCAGATAACGATGCAAGCAAAAAGCCGTCAAAAACGTGGCAAAGCCATGCCTTTTTACTGTTTTCGAACTGGTTAAATTACTACGTGTACCAAACTACACCTTATGATATTAATTTAGTTAGCCAAGATGTGAGGACTAACAACTATGCCGAATAACGTGCAAAACAATAATAAACACAGCGAATTAAGCGCTGCATTAAAAGAGCGTATTTTAATTTTAGATGGTGCCATGGGTACCATGATCCAAACTCACAAGCTTGAAGAAGAAGACTACCGAGGCGAGCGCTTTAAAGACTGGCACGTACTAATAAAAGGCAATAACGATTTATTAAGCCTTACAAAACCTGAGTTAATAACCGATATACATCGCAGCTTTTTAGCCGCCGGTGCAGACATTATTGAAACCAATACCTTTAACTCAACCACCATTTCGATGGAAGATTACGACATGGCAAGCATAAGCCGTGAGGTAAACTTAGAGTCGGCCAAACTCGCACGCGCAATATGTGACGAATTCACCGCTAAAAACCCAGAAAAACCACGCTATGTAGCCGGTGTGTTAGGGCCAACCTCTAAAACCTGCTCAATTTCGCCAGATGTAAACGACCCTGGTTATCGCAATATTACCTTTGATAAGCTGGTTACTGCCTATGTTGAGTCTACTCTTGCATTAATGGAAGGCGGCGCTGATTTAATACTTATCGAAACCATTTTCGACACGCTAAATGCAAAAGCGGCCTCATTCGCAGTAGAAGAAGCGTTTGAGCAAGCAGGACGTACATTACCCGTAATGATCTCGGGCACAATTACCGATGCCTCTGGGCGTACGCTTTCGGGGCAAACCACCGAAGCATTTTATAACTCTATTCGCCATATTAAGCCGCTTTCGATAGGCCTTAACTGCGCCCTTGGCCCCGATTTACTTCGCCAATACGTAGAGGAGCTTTCGCGCGTATGCGAAACATTTACCTCAGTACACCCAAATGCAGGTTTACCTAACGAATTTGGTGAGTACGACCTAGAAGCAGAGGACATGGCGAAAGAGATTATAGACTGGGGCAAATCGGGCTTTATAAATATTGTTGGTGGTTGCTGCGGCACAACGCCTGCGCATATTCGTGCGTTTGCCAAAGGGCTTGAAGGGGTAAAACCTCGCGCATTGCCAGAGCTTGATGTTCGCATGCGTTTATCAGGCCTTGAAGCCTGTAACTTAAACTAGGAGCCAACATGACCCAGCAAATTGCAGTATTTACCAATGTTGGCGAGCGTACCAACGTAACTGGCTCTGCCATGTTTAAACGCTTAATCATGGAAGAAGATTACGAGACCGCCCTGAATGTTGCCCGCGAGCAAGTAGAAAACGGCGCCCAAGTTATTGATATAAACATGGACGAAGCCATGTTGGACTCAAAAGCGGCCATGGTTAAGTTTTTAAACTTAATTGCCTCAGAGCCCGATATTTCTAAAGTGCCCATTATGGTCGACTCCTCTAAATGGGAAGTAATAGAAGCAGGCCTTAAATGTATTCAAGGCAAGGCTATTGTTAACTCAATATCGCTTAAAGAAGGCGAAGAGCCGTTTAAACGCCAAGCTAAAATTATTAAACGTTTTGGCGCCGCCGCTGTGGTTATGGCGTTTGATACAGACGGCCAAGCCGACACCGCGGACCGCAAATACGAAATCTGTGAGCGCAGCTACAAAATATTAGTCGAAGAGATTGGCTTCCCGCCGGAAGATATAATATTCGATCCCAATATATTTGCCGTAGCCACCGGTATAGAAGAGCACGACAACTACGCCGTAGAATTTATTGAAGGCACACGCCGCATTAAGCAAAACTTACCGCACTGTAAAGTGTCGGGCGGGGTGTCTAATGTCTCGTTTTCGTTTAGAGGTAATAACCCCGTACGTGAAGCGATTCACTCGGTGTTTTTATACCATGCGATAAAAGCGGGTATGGATATGGGTATTGTAAACGCAGGCCAGCTTGCAGTTTACGACGATATCCCCGAGGAACTTCGCAAAGCCGTAGAAGATGTAATCCTTAACACCGACCCAGGTGCAGGTGAGCGCCTTGTAGAAATAGCCCCTAAGTTTTCGGGTATGGCACAAGCCGAACGCGTAGAAGATTTAGAGTGGCGCACATGGCCTGTTGAAAAACGCCTAGAGCACGCCCTTGTAAAAGGCATTACCACCTTTATAGATGAAGACACCGAAGAGTGCCGAGCTGCCGCCGATAAACCTATTCACGTAATTGAAGGGCCATTAATGGATGGCATGAACGTGGTAGGGGATTTATTTGGTGCAGGTAAAATGTTTTTACCGCAAGTTGTTAAATCGGCCCGCGTAATGAAACGCGCAGTGGCCTACTTAGACCCATTCATAGAAGCCGAAAAAGAAGAAGGTGCCACTAACGGTAAAGTAGTTATGGCCACCGTAAAAGGCGACGTGCACGACATAGGTAAAAACATTGTAGGCGTAGTACTGCAATGTAATAACTACGAAGTAATCGACTTAGGCGTAATGGTACCTGCCGAAAAAATACTGCAAACCGCGATTGACGAAAAAGCCGACATAATCGGCCTTTCGGGTTTAATTACCCCATCGCTTGATGAAATGGTACACGTAGCCAAAGAAATGACCCGCCGAGGCTTTGAGCTCCCACTTATGATTGGCGGCGCAACGACCTCTAAAGCGCATACTGCCGTTAAAATTGAACCGCAGTACGACAAAGGCGTAGTGTACGTAAATAACGCCAGCCGTGCAGTGGGCGTGGTATCAAGCTTATTATCTAAAGAGCTAAAACCGGCCTTTTTAGAAAAAACTAAAGCCGAGTACGAAAAAGTACGCGAGCAACAAGCGCGCAAAAAGCCACGTTCAAAACCCGTTACCATACAGCGTGCCCGCGATAACGCAGCCAAGCTTGATTGGGATAATTACACGCCACCGGTGCCTAAAAAGCTGGGCGTGACCGAATTTAAAAATGTATCAATCGCCACGTTACGTAAATACATAGATTGGACCCCGTACTTTATGACGTGGTCAATCGCTGGTAAATACCCGCGCATAATGGACGATGAAGTCGTTGGCGAGCAAGCACGTAGCTTATTTAAAGACGCTAACGACATGCTCGACGACCTTGAAAAGTCAGGTGCTTTGCAACCTTTAGGTGTAATTGGTTTATTCCCTGCAAACCGCGTGGGTGATGACATAGAAATTTACACCGACGAAACCCGCAAAGAGCTGTTAACTACCTCATGCCATTTACGCCAGCAAACCGAAAAAACCGACTTTGCTAACTATTGTTTAGCCGACTACATTGCGCCAAAAGGCACACCTGATTACTTTGGCGCGTTTGCAGTAACGGGCGGTTTAGAAGAAGACGACCTAGCCGACGCGTTCGATGCCAAGCAAGACGACTACAATAAAATAATGGTAAAAGCGGTTGCCGACAGGCTCGCAGAAGCGTTTGCAGAATACTTGCACGAACAAGTGCGCAAAGAGTATTGGGGTTACGCAGCCGATGAAAACTTAAGTAACGATGAGCTAATTCGCGAAAACTACCAAGGCATTCGCCCAGCGCCGGGTTACCCAGCGTGCCCAGAGCACACCGAGAAAAAGAAAATTTGGCAGTTACTCGATACCGAAAAACGCATTGGCATGCAGCTCACTAGCTCATACGCCATGTGGCCAGGGGCTGCGGTTTCGGGCTGGTATTTCTCACACCCAGAGGCAAAATATTATGCCGTAGCATCTATTCAAAAGGATCAGGTAGAAGATTACGCCAAGCGAACTAATATGACGCTCACAGAGGCTGAAAGGTGGCTGTCGCCTAATTTGGGGTATGAGCCAGAGTAAAAGAGCAGCGGTCAGTTTTTAGCTGTCAGCTATCAGTAAAATGATCTGACCCCGATAAAGTAGACACGGGGTTTTAATTCATTGATTCATATTGTATGGGGCTAACATTTCCAATCGT
>NZ_JALNTN010000010.1:0-151997 GCF_023161905.1 Pseudoalteromonas sp. 2CM41L | reverse complement strand
GAAGGGCAGCGCATGTTTGGCATTTATGCTGCGTTATCGCCTATTTATGGGGAGTAACCACACTTCATAGGCTCTGCTTTGCCTAAAAACCAAACATACTGCTGCAAATTCAACCATCAAAGATCAACACGCCCTAGTATAAGCAAATAAAAATGCCGCTAAATTTAGCGGCATTTTTTTATAACTTCTAATACTTCATTCATCACTTAAAAAAGCCATAATTTATTAGCTAGTGGACTTAAACGCAGGCGATTCGCAGGCTTTTACAATAAAAGAATAGCCATAAGGCATAGTTTCATTTGGCGTAATCTCTACTATTTCGTAATCGTTCAACTCTACCACTTTGCTATTTTTGGCTTTTTTACACCTTGAGTATTCATCCGCTTCGTAATTAAATGCAAACATCGCTATAAGGTGTTTACTACGCCCAAAATAACCTTCAGTAGCAACAAATGAACTTGCAGATTCGGCGAATTCATTTATTTCTTCTGCTTTTGGCGAGCTGGGTTGAGTTTTTGTTTCCTGTTTAGCCAGCCTTTCATTTAGGTTGACCATAGCATGCCCCTTTACCTCAGGAGAGTCACTAGCCAGCTCTCTTCCAAAATAGAAACCGTTTTCTATATCTGATAGAAATGTTGCTTCATCCCTATCGTCCAATAAAGGATAGAGGGTACTTAAAGTTATGAAGGCTAATATTAATCTAATAGATGCGGTAAGTAAGGGAGAGTAGCTTTGACTTATATATTTAATGCTTTGCGAACCAAATGGCTTTATAAGTAACAGCATTATAATATAAAAGGGTAAAATAAATTGAAATATTAGTAATGTACAGAGTGTAATTCCTAATGCCCAAATGGGTAAATATATCAAAGTTGCAAAATTGTGTGTGTAGCTCATGTTTGCAGCTGATACGTGAGTTACTTCGTTAACAATACTGCTTGCATTTGCCAAAACAAAATTAGCAATGGTTGCATAAAAAACCAAAATTAAAGCTTTGCCTGCTAAAGAGTGCCATAGTTTATTAAACTTTGGCCAAAATTCAATTACCAGGGCGGTCATTGTTAAAAGCGCACAAAGTGACCAGGATTTAAAGAAAATCACAGATATAAGCGCTGCTAAGTAAAGCTTTTGCGCGGTGCTAAGGCTAAACCATATGGGTTTAATATGCTTATCAATATCAGCTTTAAGAGGCTGCAATTTTTTTTGCAGCTTTTTAAATAACCTACTGGCTCGCCATTTTATAATTTTATAACGCCTTAACACCGACTTTCCTTATCGTATGAGGTAATAAACCCCAGTTAGTTTAATAGGGGCTTTAGGTAATGCCCAGTATGCGAGCGTTCACATTCGGCTACTTCTTCAGGCGTGCCTGCAATGAGTATTTCACCGCCCCCAGCGCCCCCTTCAGGGCCTAAATCAACCACCCAGTCTGCGGTTTTAACCACATCTAAGTTATGCTCAATTACCACAATGGTATTACCATGATCGCGCAGGCGATGTAATACCACAAGTAGTTGTTCAATATCGGCAAAGTGAAGGCCGGTTGTTGGCTCATCAAGTATATACAATGTTTTACCTGTATCGCGTTTAGAAAGCTCACGAGCCAGTTTTACACGTTGTGCTTCACCACCAGAGAGCGTGGTAGCAGCTTGCCCTAGGCGAATATACGATAAACCTACGTCCATTAGCGTTTTAAGTTTACGCGCTATTGCAGGTATTTTATCAAAGTAGTCGTGCGCGTCTTCAACGGTCATTTCGAGCACTTGGTGAATGTTTTTACCTTTGTATTGTACTTCTAAGGTTTCGCGGTTATAGCGCGCGCCCTTACATACATCGCACGGTACATATACATCAGGCAAAAAGTGCATTTCTACTTTAATTACACCATCCCCTTGGCAGGCTTCACAGCGCCCGCCTTTCACGTTAAAGCTAAAGCGACCTACTTTATAGCCGCGAGAGCGGGCTTCTTGTGTACCTGCAAATAACTCACGAATACCGGTAAAAATACCTGTGTAGGTTGCAGGGTTTGAGCGCGGTGTGCGACCAATTGGGCTTTGGTCAATATCAATCACTTTGTCAAAGTGATCAAGGCCACTAATTGATTTGTAAGGCGCGGCTTCTGCCGTGGTCGCGCCGTTAAGCTCGGTATGCGCAAGCTTAAAGAGTGTATCGTTAATGAGCGTTGATTTACCTGAGCCTGATACCCCTGTAATACAGGTTAATAAGCCAAATGGAATTTTTAAGTCTACATTTTTTAGGTTATTACCTGTGGCACCAAATAGCTCAAGCCATTTGTCGCTGGTTGGGTTACGCTCTTGTGGCACTTCTATTTTGCGCACGCCTGATAAAAACTGGCCCGTTACTGAGTCTTTAGTGGCTAAAATATCGTCACGTGTACCTTGTGCAATAATGTGTCCGCCGTGCACTCCCGCGCCAGGGCCAATATCAATAATGTGATCGGCTGCGCGAATCGCGTCTTCATCGTGCTCAACAACAATAACGGTATTACCTAAGTCGCGTAAATGCACCAATGTTTGTAATAAACGGTCGTTATCGCGCTGGTGTAAACCAATTGATGGCTCATCTAGTACGTACATTACGCCTACAAGGCCTGCACCTATTTGACTGGCTAAACGAATACGCTGGGCTTCACCACCGGAGAGGGTATCGGCACTGCGCTCAAGCGATAAGTAATTAAGGCCTACATTAATTAAAAACGATAAGCGGTCGCGAATTTCTTTCAGGATTTTTTCAGCTATTTGGGCTTTTTGACCCGTAAGTGATAAGCCTTCAAAAAAGTCCATCGCTTCGCCAATGCTCATGGTAGTAATAGCAGGCAGGTTTGTTTGACCTATAAATACGTGGCGTGCTTCTTGGCGCAAACGCGAGCCATGACAACTAGGGCACGCTTGGCTAGTTTGATATTTAGCGAGCTCTTCACGCACCGAGTTTGACTCAGTTTCGCGATAGCGACGGTTCATGTTGTTTAACACGCCTTCAAACTCGTGGTTGCGTGTTATTAAATCGCCCCTATCGTTACGGTAGTTAAAGGCTATTTTTGTTTGCCCTGAGCCTTCTAAAATAATTTTTTGCGATTCTTTAGCCAGCTTTTCAAATGGCACATCTAAATCAAAGTTATAGTGCTCGGCGACCGCCTGTAGCATTTGAAAATAATAAAAGCTGCGTTTATCCCATCCTTTAATAGCACCACCTGCAAGGCTGAGCTCTGGGTTATGTACCACACGGTTAGGATCAAAGTATTGGCGTACGCCTAAACCATCACAGCTTTGACACGCACCTGCAGGGTTATTAAACGAAAATAAGCGCGGTTCTAATTCGGTCATTGCGTAGCCACAGGTGGGGCAGGCAAAATTTGCCGAGAACAGCATTTCTTCTATCGTGCTGTCGTCCATGTAGGCTACATTTGCCACACCGCCAGACATCTCTAGTGCGGTTTCGAACGACTCTGCTAAACGCTGCTGTTGGCCATCTTTTACTTTAAAGCGGTCAACCACCACTTCAATAGTGTGTTTTTTATGAAGCTCAAGTGTTGGCGGATCTGATAAGTCGCATACTTCGCCGTCTATACGAGCGCGAATGTAGCCTTGGCTTGCAAGTTGCTCAAGTAATTTAACGTGCTCACCTTTACGCTCTTTAACCACTGGCGCTAAAAGCATCAGCTTAGTGCCCTCTGGCAGTGCTAAAACGGTATCAACCATTTGGCTAATTGTTTGTGCTGCAAGTGGTAAGTCGTGGGTTGGGCATCGTGGTTCGCCCACGCGGGCAAACATTAAACGCAAGTAATCGTATATTTCGGTAATGGTACCCACTGTTGAGCGAGGATTGTGCGATGTAGATTTTTGCTCAATAGAAATGGCGGGAGAGAGGCCTTCAATATGATCAACGTCGGGCTTTTCCATTAACGATAAAAATTGCCTTGCGTAGGCAGAAAGTGACTCAACATAACGACGCTGTCCTTCTGCATATAAAGTATCAAATGCCAGTGATGACTTTCCCGAACCAGATAGGCCTGTGATAACAATTAATTTATCACGTGGGATGGTTAGGCTGATGTCTTTTAAATTGTGCGTACGGGCGCCTCGGACTTCAATGTTTTCCATGCTATCTCGTTTATTACCAAAATTATTTGTCCAGTATCGCATAATACGAAACATTATTAATCAATGATCAACGAAAAAATCCTTACTTATAGGCGATTAATTATTGCCAAGCTTGTGGTAGAATCCCAGCCTAAATTTTTCATATCGTAAGAATACGCAGATAATGACCGCATCTTCACTTAATTCACGAGAAAAGCGCGCCGCTGTATCGCTGGCGAGTGTGTTTGCATTTAGAATGCTCGGCTTGTTTATGCTGATGCCTGTATTGGCTATTTATGGCCAATCGCTTGATGGTTTTTCGCCTATGTGGATAGGATTTGCTATTGGCGCGTATGGCTTAACGCAAGCGGTACTGCAAATTCCTATGGGGCGTTTGTCAGATAAAATAGGCCGTAAAAAAGTAATTGTTGGTGGCTTAGTTGTGTTTGCGTTGGGCTCTGTTATTGCAGCCCTTGCTGAATCTATTCAAATGGTTACAGTGGGCCGTGCACTACAAGGTATGGGCGCTATAGCCAGTGCGCTGCTTGCTTTTGCCAGCGACCTAAGCCGCGACGAACAGCGCCCTAAAGTAATGGCCGTAATTGGTATGAGTATAGGCATGAGCTTTGCTTTTGCTATGTTACTTGGGCCTATTGTTGCCGCGTCGTGGGGTGTAGCAGGCGTATTCTGGTTAACAGCAATACTTGCTGTGTTCGGTATTGGTATTATTTTATTTCTAGTGCCAAACGCAGTAAACAAAGCGCCCAAAGGCGATACCTTGGCAAGCTTTAGTGATATTAAAAAGCTTATTAAGCATCCGCAATTATCGCGCTTAAATGCAGGCGTATTACTGCTACATTTAACGCTAACCACTATTTTTGTGGTACTGCCGAGCCAACTAATAAAAGATGGCTTAGTGGCAAACCATCATTGGTATTTATATATTCCAGTATTGCTGTTAGCGTTTATTTTAATGGTCCCTATTATGATTATTGCCATTAAAAAAGAAAAAGAAAAACAGGCGTTTATTGGCTCAGTAGCACTGCTTTCTATTAGTATGCTTGCTATGTCTATTTGGGTGAATAGCGTGGTTGGCATTGCCATTTGTATGCTGCTTTATTTTGTAGCATTTAATTTTTTAGAAGCCA
This sequence comes from Pseudoalteromonas sp. 2CM41L, assembly GCF_023161905.1. NCBI lineage: Bacteria > Pseudomonadati > Pseudomonadota > Gammaproteobacteria > Alteromonadales > Pseudoalteromonadaceae > Pseudoalteromonas > Pseudoalteromonas sp. 2CM41L. The sequence goes on along the minus strand of NZ_JALNTN010000010.1, from coordinate 146,749 downwards.
CTATGCCTGCGCTTGTATCGCGTATTGCGCCCGCTAGCCAAAAAGGTTCGGCAATGGGTGGGTATTCGTCTAGCCAGTTTTTGGGGGCTTTTTTAGGTGGTATTTTAGGGGGTTATGTTGCCCAAACTACAAGTACGCAAGCTGTGTTTGCGGCAGCGGCACTTGTTGGGTTAATATGGCTTATTATTGCGTGGAAAATGCAAGTCCCACCGAAAAGTAAAGTTATTAGTTTAATGACCAATTTAAGTTCTGAAGAGCAAGCTCAAGCACTTGCTTCTCAGCTAGTTGCTTTACCTGGCGTAATAGAAGCAACAGTAGTACGCGACGAAAGCCGCAGCTATTTAAAGATTAATGATAAAGAATTTGACCTAGACCAAGCACGTAAAGTAGCTGGTTTAATCTAACGTTTATAGGAGAAGGTTCCATGGCACGCGGTGTGAACAAAGTAATTTTGGTTGGTAATTTAGGACAAGATCCTGAAGTTCGTTACATGCCTAATGGCAATGGTGTAGCAAATATTACCTTAGCAACGTCAGACAGCTATAAAGACAAAAACACTGGCCAAATGGTTGATAAAACTGAATGGCACCGTGTAGTATTTTTTGGCAAGCTAGCTGAAATTGTTGGTGAGTACTGCCGTAAAGGCTCGCAAATTTACGTTGAAGGTAAACTTCAAACACGTAAATGGACCGACCAACAAGGCCAAGAAAAATACACAACAGAAATCGTTGTTGATGGCTTTACGGGTCAAATGCAAATGCTAGGCGCTCGCGGTGGCGATCAGCAAGGTGGTGGTTATCAAGGTAATCAAGGCGGCCAACAAGGTGGCGGTTACCAAAATAATCAACAAGGCGGTGGCTATGGTCAAAACAACCAAGCTCAAAACAGCCAGCAAAGTGGTTATGCGCCACAGCAACAAGCTGCACCAGCACAACGCCCAGCTGCAGCACCTGCTCCACAGCAGAATAACCAATACCAGCAATCAAACAACAGTGGCTTTGCTCCTGGGCAAAGTAATGCGCCACAGCAGCAAGGTGGTTTTGCACCTAAGCCGCAAAACGCCCCTCAGGGCGGTGCATCAAATCCTATGGAACCCACAATAGATTTTGATGACGACATTCCGTTCTAACCAAAGACAAAAAAATAAATGTTGAAAAATTTACTTAAAAGCCGCTATTTAGCGGCTTTTTTGTAACTACACGTTTTAGCACAAAAGGCACTGTTTCTATCTACCATTTAACGCCTTAAAGTCACTCAAAACGCGCTATTAGCGCCTTTTTATAGGCTAAAAATTGAATGGCACATATAACTAAAAAGCAGCCTGAGTAAGTCACTAACTGAGCAACTGGCTCGGGGCGAACAAAATATTCATGTAACAGCGCCCCAATTAACGTACCCGCCAATAAAACATACGCAACATAGGTAAACAGTGCTTTTTGCTTTTCATTTTTAATAAACAAAAGAGCAAGCATCATTAAACCCACTACCAACTCCAGTAAACCAACGCTATACATATAAATTTTAGCGTTAACGGGCAGTACCTGCGCAAAGTAGCTAAAGGTTTTAACGCTTACCTGCGCTGCTAATAATTTTGGCAGGGCAAACTTAAACATAAAAAGCGCGCTGGCTAAATTTAAAAGGTTACTAAATAAATTCTTCATGAAAGCTTATGCCTTAATAAAGCAGCCGTAAGGTAATAAACGCCACGGCTGCAATTTAAATGGTTACACAACAGTGCCGCGAATAGGGTAGTTATTTTGCTCTTTAATAAACTTTAGGCCTCTTACAACCACGTCTAACTCAGGGCGTAAATACGGGGCATTAGAAATATTTACAGCTTGCAATACCCCTTGCTCATTTACGACAAATATCGCGGGCTCTGCAAAGTTGTGGTCGGTTTCTTGCTCAGAGCGAGGTGAGGAAATATACAGCCCAAGTTGTTTCATTTGCTGCTGTGTTAAACCATACGCAATAGGAAAGCTAATCGCGAGTGTGTCCATGCTTTGTGTTAGCTGTGCGCGGCTATCTGCAGAAACGGCACAAACGCTCACCCCAAGTGCCTTTAATGCGGGTAATTGCGCTTCTAGTAAATTTAAGTAACGCATACAAAGCGGGCAATGCTTGCCTCTGTATACCACGAGCATTTGCCACTCGGCGCCACCGTGCGGCTTACTTAGATCTGCGGTTGTACCATCGAGCAAGTGTGCAGTAACTGTTGGAAATGAATTACCGGCTATTAATTTAAATGACTCTGACATAAAAACCTCTTTTATACTGATTGTGAATGATTTTTTTTAACAAATAAGTACAGCGCGGTGAGTGCACATAAGCTGATACAGCTAATAAAAATATTGCGAGTGCCTCCTGGGATATATTCAACAAACGATGTTAAAAATTGCCCAGAAAAAACAGCCATTGTGAAATAAGAGAGGTTACGACCGCGAACAGAGGCTGCGCTGCGCTCTACGGTCATATGGTTTAATAGTGGGATGCTAAAACCAAAGCCAATACCGCTAAACACAGCGCCTATTACCAATAACGCTGTACCCGTTTGTAAAAAGAAAGCAAATGATGCCCCATAGCCTATAAATGCCAGCGCAAGTACTTTTTGCTCGCCCATTTTTTTAGTTAACTGAGGCATAAAGTGTGCCCCAACAACAGCCACTAACGAGATGAAAGAGAGTAAAAACCCTACTTGTTCTTCATTATAATTTTGCGCATGCATTGTGCTGGGTAGTAAAACAATTGCGCTAAAAAACGTGATCATTGCAAGCACAGCCAGCGAATACACATGCTTAAGAGATAAGCCTTTATTTGATATTACGTGCTCTTGTGTTGCTTGTGCCTCTTGTGCTTGAGGGTGATTACGCGGCACAAAAAGTAGCAACATGGCTAAAAATACCCAAGAAATAAGGTACAACGATAATGGTAAAGCCCAATGCTGCACAGCAAGTAGGCCACCTATAAATAGAAATATAACGCCACCGAGCTCTATTGCCATACCTTGCTTAGCAAGCATGCCTAGGCGCGCTTTACCAAAGTACCACTGTGATATTAAAACGGTACAACCGGCCATAACAATTGAGGTAACACCGCCAAGCAAAATACGGTTAGCAAAAACCAACAACGGCCCTTGTAACCAATACACGCTTGCACCTAAAAAGCCGTATAAAAATAAGCCAATAATTAATGAACGGTAAGCGCCATATTTATCAATTAATTTACCTGCAATAGGCGCAAATATAACAGCCCCTAAAGCCGGTAAGGTCACTAAAAATACCGCACTGTCAGCAACATTTAGGGCTGTTGATATACTGATTAAACCAGGTGCAACCAATGCACCCACCATGATTGTTAAGCAAGCTATACACAGCAAAGTGTAGCTTCCTGCGTTATTGAGTTTATTCATAAGTATTCTCTGTTTTTAAATGGGGCAACTAAGGGGGACTTACGCTTAGTTGCAAGGAGTTAATGGCGGTTATTTTTTTGCGAGAGAGTTAAAAGCAGCGCTGATGGTAATTAACACTACACTAAGGACGACTACGCCAGGCCACTGGTACAAAGCAAAGGCTTTCACACCAATAATTGAGCCAAATGCGCCACCTAAGTAGTAGCCGAGCATGTACACACCATTAATACGGCTTTGTGCGCTTGGGTCTATGCTAAATACGCGGACTTGATTGGCTACTTGTGCGCTAAAAATAGCGAAGTCGATTAAAATAATACCGATAATTAGGGCTATTAGGTTTCCTAAAAAAACGCCTGTAATAGCAAAGCCAATTGCGGCAAGTGTGAGTACTATCATGACTAATTTTTTAGAGCCCAACGCATTGACCCACTTACCCGAAGACTTAGCCCCTATTACGCCAGCTAATGCGATGATGCCAAATAATCCGGCCTCTTGGGCACTGTAGTTAAAAGGTGCATCACTGACATAAATAGCTAAAGTAGCCCACAGTACATTAAAAGCAGCAAACCAAAGCGCGCCAGTTAAAGTAAACACTTGTAGTGGTTTGTGCTGTTTAAATAACGCCACTGTACTTTTAAGTAGCGGCCAGTAACGTAAGCTAGTTTGTGGTTTATTTAGGGGTAAAAAGAGCCTAAGTAGTACACCAAATAGCGCAGCTAATATTGCAGACATAACAAATACGCCACGCCAACCAAAGTGCTCTCCTACAAAACCGCTTAACGTGCGTGAAAGTAAAATACCAATGGTTAGACCCATCATTAAGGTGCCCAATGTAGCCCCTTTATTTTCAGCAGATACAAGTGATGCCGCAAAAGGGATTAATTGCTGGGTAATGTTGGCACTTACCCCTATTAAAAATACCGACATTAATAACAGCGGTAAGTTAGGTGTAAATACGGCAAAACTACATGCAATAACCAGTAAGCCCGATAAAATGCTTATTAAGCGACGACGCGCAATAGAATCCCCCAGCGGCGAAATAAACAATAGGGCAAAAGCGTAACCAAATTGAGTAAATGCGGGAATGCTACCAAGTTGTGAATCCGTTAAATTAAACTCGTTATCAATCAGGGGTAAAATTGGCTGGCTGTAATATAGGTTTGCAGCGGTTGCTGCAATGGCGGTTGTCATCAACAATAAAATAAAGCGACTTAACGAGGCACTTTGCGTTACCTGGGTCATTTTGCTCTCCAACATTAAAAGGTAGGCGAATGATAGAGGGAGAAGCTTGATGTTAGAAATGTTTAAATTTGATGGAATCTATACAAATAACGTATAGTTGTTGCTATACCTCTCATACAGAGCAAATTTGAGTCGCACATGGATATAAAAATATTAAAAAGTTTTATTGCAGTGGCTAAGCACCTGAGCTTTTCAGAAGCGGCTCAAGAGCTACATACTGTTCAACCCGCTATAAGTCGCCATATTTCTTCGTTAGAAGAGCAGCTAGGTGTTAGCTTGTTTACCCGTAACTCTCGGGAGGTGTCGATCACGCAAGCGGGAGAGCAGTTAGTTAAAGATGCCACGGCAATTTTAGCGCTTACAGAGCGGGCTAAAAATAAGGTTAAACTGGTCGATAGCGGGCAGTTAGGCTCGCTGAGTATTGCGTATTTAAGCTCTGCGTGTTTAACATTTTTAGCCAAATTAATCCGAACGTATAAGTCGCAGTTTCCTAATGTTCACGTTACCTTGCTAGAAATGACCGCGACCGAGCAAATAGAGGCCCTTAAAAACGAACGGGTAGATGTTGCGTTTTCTCGGCCGTTACCAAGCACCATAGCCGATGAGTTTATAAGTGAAACTATTTATGTGGACCGCCTCGTAGCGGTGGTCAACAAAAACCATCCCTTTGCATCGGCGCAAACTATTGATTTGAAAACCCTTAAAAATGAGCCGTTTATTCTTTTTAATCGCGACGAAGCCTTAGGGTTGTTTGATGAAATTATTACTCGTTGCAAGCGCGCTGGCTTTTCACCTAACATTATTAGTCAGCCAAGGCATATGCAAACCTTAGTAACAGAGGTTGCCGCTGGTTTAGGGTTAGCTATAGCGCCTTATTGTGTAAGTAAATTATATAGCGAGGGTTGCCATTTTATAGAGTTAGAAAAGGTCGACACACAAATTTATTTGCAGCTGCAATACAAGCAAATTAACAGCAGCGCTACCACGCAAGCGTTTGTTGAAATGGCACTTAATGCCCAAGCAGAGATTCAGCTTAGCATGCGTAATTGAGTTGGCTTTATAAAAGCGCTTTTAGCTAACTTATGCGCTGCAATAATTAGCGAGGCGTAAATGCGCAAAAACGCAAATACACCTTTGTAATTTACATCTCATTTAATTGATTTGTAACTAATTAACATCTACTCTAGTGGTACTAATTACTTCAAGCAACTATGAGAAACATGAAAGCCATTATTTTATTTTTATTTCTTGTTTTTCAATTTGCCAGTTTGCCGGTAAGCGCTCAACCGGATTCTAAAATTACCAATGTCTTATTTATAAATTCTACCAACCAACATATGCCTTGGCATAAAAGTGTTGAAGAGGGCTTAAATAGCGAGCTATCAACACGGACTTTTGACTATGAGCTTTTTGTTGAAAACATTGATGTAGGGCGCTTTGATGAGGCCACTCAAGCGCAATTAATGAGCGACTACCTTAAGCAAAAATATAAAAATAAGCACATAGATATAATTGTCACGCAATCCCCCTCAGCTGCCACGTTAATATCGCAATTGAATGATTTTTTTACTAGCACACCAAAAATTTATTTAGAACCTGGCGAACAGTTTAGGCTGCCGGCAAACACTAATAGTGCCTCAATGCAGGCTAAGTTAGACTACAAGCAAGCAACCGCCAGCGCGGTTAATTTAATGAAACCTAAAAAGCTCATAGTCATCTTAGATACTAAAAATGAAATAGGTAGAAACTTTTATACAGGGCTGTTTAATTTTATCAGCCAAGATTTTTCGTATTTAGAAGTTGAGCAATGGTTTGATCTTCCGGCTGCTGAACTGATGACAAAAGTAAAGAATGCGCCTTCAGACGCCATTATTTTATTTACCCCTATATTTAGAAATTACGAAAATAAGTCGATTAGCCCGTATCAGCTCGTCAGCTTACTCGCTCAGCACAGTAACGCCCCCATTTTTAGCTACTGGGAAGTTTTATTGGGCTCAGGTGTAGTGGGTGGTTATGTTTTATCAGGTGAGAAAATAGGTAAACGCGTGGGTGAAGCTATTATTTCTTACAGTGAAAATAACGTGTTACCTACTATAAGCGATGAAAATTTAAGTGTTCATAAATACGATTGGCGACAGCTAAAAAAATATAATGTTGCCCCGCAAAGCCTGCCAGAAAAATCGATTATTGCTTATTACAAGCCGAGTTACTTTGAACAAAATAAAGTGTTAATTTACAGCGCCGCCATTACTATTTTTGTATTGAGCGCTTTTTTAGTGTTTGTATTACGGTTAAACCGCCGCCGCATTCAGCTTGTAAACGCGCTTGATGAAGAAAAGCTACGACTTGAATCGCGTGTAGAGCAACGCACTAAAGAGCTACTACAAGCTAAAGAAGAAGCAGAGCAACTTACCTCGTCAAAATCTGAATTTTTAGCCAATATGAGTCACGAGATCAGAACCCCAATGAGTGGCATTATAGGGCTGACAAATATTTTATTGGGCAAAAACTTACCTGAAGAAGATAAACAGTATTTAGAAAAAATAAAGTACTCGTCAGATCAATTGCTTGTGGTTATTAATGACATTTTAGATTTTTCAAAAATCGAGTCAGGAAATATCAAACTCGAGGCCTTTGCATTTTCGTTAAACGCGGTTGTCGATTATATAACGACCACATTTGAAAATAGGGCGCGGAGTAAAGGAATTGCGTTTGAGATTAATATTAGCGATAACGTGAAACATAACTTAGTTGGCGATGTGGTGCGTATAAACCAAGTATTAATTAACTTGTGCTCTAACGCGATTAAGTTTACCTCTAAAGGGGCTGTTTCGGTGCAAATAGACGCAGAAGAAGCCCCCAATGACGCCAAAAGTACTGTTTTACGCTTTAGTGTTAAAGACACCGGCATTGGTATTGATGCAAAAAGCTTACCTAACTTGTTTGAGTCATTTACTCAGGCCGACAGCTCTACAACCCGAAAATACGGGGGAACTGGGTTAGGCTTAGCCATTAGTAAACGTTTATGCCAAGCAATGGGTGGCGATATTTCTGTAAGCAGTACGCAAGGTGAAGGCAGTGAGTTTATTGCTACCATAAACGTTGAGGTAAACACCCAAGCATTAATAGAAGACAGCCCACAGTTATCATTTGCTGAACCATTTGATGTATTGCTAATAGATGATAACGAAGATGATTTAAGCTTAATTAAAAGTCAGCTTAGTGCAATGGGACTGCGTTGTACGCCTTGCACGCAGGCAAGTGATGCAATAGAGATAATTAAAGAAAATATAAACACTTATAAAATTATTATTGTTGATTGTGAAATGCCGACCATGAGCAGTGAAACGTTTTTTACCCGCATTTACAAAGTAAACCCACAACTTTGCAACAATATTATTGTACTTACAGCAAGCAAAAACGACGCAATTTACGACATAGCTAAAAAGATAAACATTAAAACTATTTTGCATAAGCCTGTGCTTACCAGCGTGTTATTTGAAGCGATGAAAAGCAAAGTGGTTAGCCCTTCTACAAGTAATACCCATAAACCTGCCACCGAAAAGCCACTGCAAGGGGTAAAAATACTCGTTGTGGAAGATAACGCCATAAACAGATTAATTGTATCCGATATATTAGCCGCCAGTGGGGCGCAAGTGCACGTAGTAGAAAATGGTTTACAATGCATACAAACCGTAAAATTAGAAACGTTTGATATTATTTTAATGGATATTCATATGCCCATTATGGACGGTGTAGAAGCGACTAAAGTAATACGCAGTGATAGCAATACTGCGCTTGCCTCTATGCCTATCATTGCGTTAACTGCAAACGTAATGAAAGATGATATTACTCACTACCTATCTATTGGTATGAATGCACATGTTGCTAAACCAATAAAAGCTAAAACATTACGCGATACAATACTTAATTGCTTAAATAAATAAACTTATCAATTACCTACCTTTAATAGCAGGCTTTAACGCCTGCAACGTTAAAAAACCAAACGCAAAATTTATATAAATAGGGTTTGACTCACACCTTTTAATATGTGAAATTTCATATATTCGTTTTTTCATATATATTTAGTTCGCTATAGAACTACAAGGTTAAGGATTATGAGTAAATCAATTGAACACGAGCTACCTAATTTAGAACTTTCACAAAGCACTCCTCCTACCGTTAAGGATTTCACGCTAACGTTTTCATCTCATAAACCTAAAATCTTATTGTTATACGGATCGCTAAGAGCTCGCTCATATAGCAAGTTAGTTATAGAAGAAAGTGCACGCTTGCTAACCCACTTTGGTGCTGAGGTTAAAATATTTAACCCTGAAGGTTTACCCATAACAGATAGTGAAGATGAGACGCACCCTAAGGTGCAAGAGCTACGTGATTTAATGCTCTGGTCTGAAGGGCAAGTATGGTGCTCGCCGGAGCGACACGGTGCTATGACGAGTGTATTTAAAAACCAGATTGATTGGGTTCCATTAAACCTGGGTGGCGTAAGACCTACACAAGGAAAAACGCTGGCTGTGCTGCAGGTTTGTGGTGGTTCGCAGTCATTTAATGTGGTTAATCAGTTACGCGTATTAGGGCGCTGGATGCGCATGGTAACAATACCTAATCAGTCATCGGTGCCTAAAGCGTTTTTAGAATTTGAAGAGAATGGCCGAATGAAGCCTTCCGCTTTTTACAATCGAATTGTGGATGTAATGGAAGAGCTCGTAAAATTTACCTTATTAATGCGCGACCAAAAAGATTACTTTGTTGATAGATACTCTGAGCGAGTAGAAACAGCAGAGCAGCTCAGTAAACGCGTAAATCAAAAAGACATTTAGGAGGTCACTGTGGGGTTATTTGAACGCTTTTTATCGGTGTGGGTTGCGCTGGCAATCGCGCTAGGGATTGTCGCCGGTTACACCGTACCCGATGTATTTAGTGTTGTTGCAAGCTTAGAATATGCACATGTAAATATTGTTATCGCTGTACTCATTTGGTTTATGATTTACCCAATGATGGTGCAAATTGACTTCTCTTCTATTAAAGATGTAGGCAAAAAGCCTAAAGGCTTAGTACTGACAGTCGTTATCAACTGGCTCATAAAGCCCTTTACCATGGCCTTACTAGGGTGGTTATTTTTTAAAGGCATTTTTGCAGACTTTGTTGACCCACAAACGGCAACAGAATACATAGCCGGTATGATTTTATTAGGAGTAGCACCATGTACTGCAATGGTGTTTGTGTGGAGTCAATTAACAAAAGGTGATGCTAATTACACGTTAGTGCAGGTATCTATCAACGATATTATTATGATATTTGCCTTTGCGCCCATAGCAGGTTTATTACTAGGGGTAACAGACATAACGGTACCGTGGGACACGTTATTACTCTCGGTGGTTTTGTATGTACTTATTCCATTAATAGCAGGCGCTATTACCCGCAAAAAGTTAGATAAAGGTGAAGATCACACACGGTTAAATCACTTTTTAAAGATAATGAAACCGTATTCTATAATTGGCTTACTGGCAACGGTGGCACTTTTATTTGGTTTTCAGTCTCAAACATTAATAGATAACCCAGAAGCCATTGTATTGATTGCTATTCCGCTGCTTATTCAAACGTACGGTATTTTTGCAATAGCCTATATAGCCGCAAAAAAAATGGGCCTAGCTCATAATATTGCAGCTCCAGCTTGCATGATTGCAACTTCTAACTTTTTTGAACTCGCTGTTGCCGTAGCCATTTCATTATTTGGTTTACACTCAGGTGCTGCGCTTGCCACCGTTGTGGGCGTTCTTGTTGAAGTACCTGTTATGCTTAGCTTAGTTTATTTTGCTAATAAAACGCGTCATTGGTTTAACTAGGAGAGTGTCATGGTCGTTATTCATCATAACCCTGATTGTGGTACTTCGCGCAATGTATTGCAGATTATTAAAGCCGCTGGCTATAACCCCACGGTTATTGAATACCTTAAAGAGGGCTGGACAAAACCTCAATTGTTAGCGTTATTTGCCGCAGCAAACTTAACACCAAAAACAGCGTTGAGAGTGAGTAAATCGCCTGCTGAAGAACTAGGCTTGTTAAATGAAAATGTAACAGACGAAGCTATTTTAGAGGCCATGCTTGAGCACCCTATACTGGTTAATAGACCTATAGTGTGCACCGAAAAAGGGGTTAAGCTATGTCGCCCGAGTGAGCAAGTTTTAACGCTATTAGCACAATGGCCTAAAGGTGAGCTATACAAAGAAGACGGCGAAATGATATTAAACGCGCAGGGCGAGCAACCCTAAAAGTAATAAACTATTTGCCAAAACCCCGTTTACACGGGGTTTTTTTGTTTAGCAAAATTATAAACATTTAAACTTGCTTTGCCTGCTTGTGCTAATGACTATTTTGAACAACACTTTAAATAGTCGCGTTGCCACAGAGAGCACTATGCATAAAGCCTTAATAAAAATTGCTGAGCAAAAAAAAATAATTTACTTAACCAGTTTCACGCTGGTGGTAATTATTTTTAATGTGCTTTTAAATGATACGCTCCATAAAAAAATTCATAAAAATGGTCAGCAGTTAACGCAGCAAATTTTTGAGCTGCAAATTAATGCCAATGCCGATAAAGAAATAGTGCAGGCATTGGTGCAAAGTAAGGGCTTTATGCTGGCTGCACACTCAAATGCCGAACACTTCAAATACTTAGTTGATATACAGCACGATGTATTTAGCTATAAAACGCTCAGCATAAGTTTATACCACTGGCCTGCTTGGGTGGAGCAAGCTTACTTATTTTTACTATTAAATATCATTATATTAGGTGCCACTAGCTGGTGGGTTAGATGGTGGAAAGTATTAGTAACAAAACCGGCAGCGAACCTGCCATTGCCTTACAGCAAAACTAAAGCTGCAAAAAAACTTTCTACGCAAATCACCACATTAAACTGCGAAGTAAAGTCTATGTACGGTGTTAGTGCAGCGCGGCATAGCTTATTTGCCATAGTGAAATGTGATTGTGTGTTTGATGAAAATACCGATACCCAAGCAAGCTTTAAGGTATTGATAGCAAAATATTTTAAAGAGCTTCCTGCAGTATCAGTTAATGTATTTGATGCTAACAACCTTGCTATTACTTTAAATAATATCCCTGTAGCAAAGCTAGATACATACAGTGAAAGCCTACACGAATGCGTTTATCAAATTTGTAAGCGTTATCGAAGCACAGTAACGCGTAAAAACATAAAGGTTGGACTGTGCGATTATCGATATGCGACTGAGCAACCCGTTATTTTTAAACTCGCTAAGTCGGCCTTAGTATTTTCAGAAAAAAGCTTAATTCAGCACTGGCATAGGCTCGCGTTACAGCACGAGCAAGGGAACTTAATTTCAAGTAAGCAGGTTATTGAAAATATTAAAAAGAATAAATTTATCTTATTCTTTCAACCGTTATTTATGATCACCAGCGGCGATATTGTACAACATGAAGTGCTAATAAGAATTAGGCAGCAACCGCACGGTTTATTAGCTGCGCGTTACTTTATTAATCAAGACTTTAACAATCACCAAGCATTTGAGTTAGATAAAGCGGTGCTACTTCAAGTTAAAAAGCTTATTTTAGCTGAGCCCAGTGCTCTAACGGTAAGCGTTAATTTGCATATAAGTAATTGGTTTAACGAGCAGTTTTGGAACTGGTTTGTCACCAATATGAAAGATTTTACGACAAAGCGAAAGTTACAGTTTGAAATTAGCGAAGCAGACTTTATTAAGTACCAAGCGCAACTAGCAGGTGCCTTTGAAAAACTTACAGCCCTACAAAGTTTGCTGGTGATTGATAATGTACAGAATGTGGAGCACATTAACCAAATTGCTTCTCAAAAATTAGTTAGCGGTATTAAACTGGGTTATCCGCTTGTTCATAATGTGGATGAAAAAACACAACAGCAAAAACAAGTTAAAAACATTGTGGCGCAAAGCAAGTTGCTCAATATACCTGTGTACGCGGTGGGTGTAGAAACCCAAAAAGAGCTACTTATGTTGGCTAAACTAGGTGTAGTTGCCGCACAAGGTTTTTACTTTTCTGAGCCCTTGCAGGAATACACACATGCCACATTTTACTAAGGGCAGTTAATCCTTTTAAGCTAAGTACAGCCAAAAGGGCCACTCTAGCAGCGGTTGTAGAGCTCACTAGGTTACACATTGCACCGTGGTTAAACTGGCCTTAAGTAAGCATGTTTTAATGCCCAGAGGTTAATAGCCCTAGATCAGGCCACGATATTTTAGCCCATTGAGCCCCTGTAAACCGCCTGTATGAATCGCCATTATATGACTACCAGCAGCAAAGTAATCTTGCTCGATAAGTTGCCAAAGTGCATACATCATTTTACCGCTGTATATAGGCTCAAGAGGTAAGTTATGTTGCTGCTGCATGCGTTGGCAAAACTGCCATAAGTCATTACTAAATTTGCCATAACCGCCATCATGAAACTCAGTAAGTAGCTGCCAATTGGATTGCTGAGCTGCTTTTTTACTGAGTGCTGTAATTTCATTGTTCAAGTACTCGGCTTGTTTTAATACCGCAATCCCTAATAGCTGTGTGGCCTCATAGCTACCTTCAATTAAGCCTGCAAGAGTTCCTCCACTTCCTGTGGGACATACTAAGTAATCATGTTTTGGTAAGCTTTTAGCAAGCTCAGCACACCCAGGCAGGGCGTATGTATTACTTCCACCTTCTGGAATTATATAGGCTTGTGTAAAGCGTGCTTGCAACTGAGCTAAATAATCTGGGTCATGGTGCTGCTTATATTCAATACGAGTAACCGCATGTAAATCCATTGCACACTGTTTAGCAAATTGCAGGGTGGGGTTTTGAGTATCTAAGTGTGGCCCTCTAATTATGGCGTGGGTTTTTATATTAAATAGTTTACCCGCCCCTGCACAGGCGTGAACATGATTAGAAAAAGCCCCCCCAAAGGTGAGGAGTTGTGTTTTATTAAGGGCTTGCATTTGCTGTAAATTATATTTTAGCTTACGCCATTTATTACCACTTATTAGCGGGTGAAGTAAGTCATCTCTTTTTATACTTAACCGTATGTTTCTCTTTTTTAGACAGTCACTATCTATTTGTTGTATTGGACTTTCTTTTTCAATATTAAATAAGTTAAGCATTATTTCTCGCGTTTAAACTTGCAAACTAACAATCTTGTACGACACTTAATTAATCTCTTATTAACAATAGTAGCTATATGAAAAAAAAGCTGTTTTCGTTGTTATCTTGGTTAAATCGCAGTTTAGACTCAAGCACAGCGATTGGTATTGCTACTTATGCAGATACAGTAAACGCGGTGTGTTTAAAAAAAAATCAAGGGCAGTGGTACGTACATAACTCACACAGTGTGAATGTAGAGGACCAAACGGATTATACAGTCGCTATTGCAACTTGCACAAATGAAGTTTGCGCTGAGGTGTGCCCTGTAAATTTAGTGGTTCCTCATTATTTTTATCAAATAGTGCAAATGGATAAACCCATGCTGAGTGACGAAGAGATCATTCAATCCCTACCATGGACAACAAAAGACTTAGTTGATATTCCACCAGAGAACATTGTTGCCGACTTTATCGATTACCCCATTATTCAGCCTATGCAAAGCAGTAAAATGAATGTGTTTATTACTAATAAACTACAGTTACTGCCTTTTATTGATAGCTTTTCAAAAATAAAGCCTGTGCTCAGAGCAATGACCTCGGAAGAAATGATTTTAGTGACCTTGTTTGGCGAAGATAAAAGCGCGCACATGCTTATAGTGCAACATGCAGGGCATGAGCCGCGTATTTTAATTATTCGTGATGGTCAGCTTTTATTAGCTAGGCGTTTAAACGGGTTTTTAGGCATTTCAGATAAAGAGCGTACACACGGTTTGGTTGAAGCCTTAGGGCTTGAGATCCAACGCTCAATGGATTTTTTTGAAAGCCAACTAAAACAGCCTCCTATCAGAAGCATTCAGCTGCATTGCGATGATTTATCGTCTTTAACATTAAGGGCTGGCCTTGCAGAATTTTTGCAAGTAAAGGTTGTTGATTTTAAACCTAATATAGATTTAGCACAGGATCTCGAACCAAGCTTTTATTACGCATTAGGCGCAGCGTACCAATTAACCGATCCGGACTCAGTGCTATGAAAACACGGATTAATTTTTACCAAAAAGCCATTAGGGTTAGGCGCGACCCCGTGCCCTTTAAAGGAATGCTGTTGCTGTGGCTAGGTACATTGCTAGTGGTTGCATTAACTTGGTTGTTTTATTTATACGAAGAGCACAATAGCCAGCAATTACTTACACAAAGCCAAGCTTATCTAAAGCAAACGCAGCAGCAATTAAACGTGGTAAAGCAGCGATTAGCTGATAAACAAAATAAATCGCATTTGATAGGTGAGCTAAAAGTACTGCAACAAGAAATTTTGCATAAACAGCAGGTGTTTGATTATTTAGAAAACACATCCATGCACACGAAAACGGATTATGCCGATGTGATGCGCGATTTGGCAGCGTACCACGAGCCGCAAATTTGGCTTGATCAGATAAAATTTGAAGGCCAAAAAGTAATGCTCAAAGGACGTACACAGCAAGCTAAATTTTTACCTATTTGGCTTGCTAATCTTAAGCAATCGAGCTTTTTTAAAGGGAAGGAGTTTTCAGTGCTGGAGCTGTCGAGCAGTGATGGCGTGAGCGAGTTTAATGTGGCTACAGAACTTAGTTCAAGTGAGGTAGCACAATGAATGAGCAAAATGAAAATAAAGGCTGGCCATTATTCGTTAAATACCAAGCACAATTTGCGGCATTACAGCAGCGGGAAAAGTATTTTGTACTGTTTGTTGGCTTGTTTCTTATTGTTTATTTAGGTTTATGGTTTGTGGTGTTTCCACAGCAAGATGCAGTAAATAGTTTACGCGTGGAACAAAATACATTGTGGCAAAAACTCAATCAAAATGAAGCACAGCTCTCTATGCTTACCCAGGCATTAGAGCATGACTACACTAAAGTACTCAGAAATCAGGTAGGGCAAACCCAGCGCGAGCTAGAAGATATAAATAATAAGTTAAGCACGTTTAGCCAAGGCTTTATTTCAGCAAACAAAGTACCTGCTGTATTAAAGGATTTATTAGTAAATACTCCCGATGTGCAAGTGGTTGGCTTTAGAGTAAACCCAGCAAAAGCAATTGATGTAGAAAAACTCGGTGAGCACGATACGCAAACCTTGTTTTTCGAACACCAAATGGTGGTTACTTTGCAGGGGCGCTATTTTAGCTTACAGCAGTATTTAGAAGGCCTTAAAGCTAGCCAACAAAAGTTGTTAATACAGCAGTTTAACTATCAGGTGCAAACATACCCAAATGCAGAGTTAACATTACAAATAGCAACGGTGAGTGCCAATGAAAAATTTATCGCTTTATAGTTTGTCTGTATGTTGCGTGTGTTTTTTCTCTGTTAGTTCAGCTGAAATACTGCGCGACCCCACTCAGCCAAGCAATGCACCAATACTAAAAGGCGCTGCAGTTAGCAATACAGCGCTGTCGTTACAGTCAATTATTAAAACCGAAAAGCAATACAAAGCGATTATTTCTAAGCAGGTGTATAAGCCAGGAGATGTAATAGGTGAATTTCGGGTGCTAACAATAAACGCCAATTCAGTGTTGTTAGCAAATGATGATAAGCAAATAAAATTAGAATTATACGACTATGAAATTAAAAAATAATATAACAAAGCTATGGCTTGCGCTTATTTTAATACCGCCTTTTTTAACGGCGTGCCATAGTTTTAAGCCCGGAAAAGAGATTCAGCCACACATAGCACAAGAGCTTGCTCCTGTAAGCAATAATGCTAAAAGTGTTGCCCCGGTAGAGGTGAGTAGCGCGCTTACACAAAGCTTACTTTCATCACTTAATAGCGAGCAAAGTTTAACAAATGAGTTAGCTGTAAAGCGTTTTGATGTAGCCGCAAAAGAGGTAGAAATAAGCTCATTTTTTAATGGATTAACTGCTGATACTCCATACAGCGTGGCAGTACACCCACAAGTGAGCGGAGTTATTTCTTTAAATTTAAAAAACGTAACGTTTGAAGAAGTTATAGCTGTTATTAAACGCATGTACCCGTTAGATATTGTCCAAGAAGGTCGTATTGTGCAGGTGTTGCCAGCGGTCATGCGCACAGAAACTATACCGGTTAATTATTTAATGATGCAGCGCCATGGGCAATCAACGGTAAGTGTTGTTGCTGGTGGAGTGAGCCAGTTTTCACAAAACAACTCAAGTTCAAATTCAAGCTCAAACAGTAGTAATAATTCGAGCCAAAATAATCAGTTTGGCAGCGATAATCAAAATACCGAGCTAAATGGCTCTCGCATCCAAACAATTAACCAAAACGACTTTTGGAAGGAGCTTGAAGTTGCTCTTAAATCGCTTATTGGTTCAAACGATGGTCGTTATGTGGTTGCCAGCCCACAGGCAAGCTTGGTTACGGTTAATGCATTACCAAGTGAAATAAACCAGTTAAAAGACTTTTTACGTCAAAGCCAAGAAAACCTTCAGCGACAAGTTATTCTTGAGGCTAAAATTGTCGAAATAACCTTAAAAGATGAATACCAACAAGGCGTTAACTGGGAGCGGATTTCTAGAGGGTTAGAAGGTGGGGTGTCGTTTGCAACTACAGCAGGCAGCATAGGTAATTCTATTTCAGCTACTTTAGGAGGGGTCTCCTCGTTAACGATTGAAAAAGGCGACTTTAGCGGCGTAATTAGTTTGCTTGAAACGCAGGGCGACCTGCAAATGCTTTCTAACCCGCGTGTAACTGCAACAAACAATCAAAAAGCCGTGATTAAAGTGGGGCAAGATGAGTACTTTGTTACTAACGTTTCGAGCACAACAGTAACGGGCACCTCAACGACTACGTCACCAGAAATAGATTTAACTCCGTTTTTTTCGGGAATTGCCTTAGATGTCACACCACAAATTGATAAGTATGGCTCAGTTATTTTACACGTTCACCCATCGGTAACCGAAACAGAAGAGCAGCTCAAGGTGATTACATTAGATGATCAGCGTTTTGAGTTGCCGCTTGCACAAAGCAATATTCGTGAATCTGATACGGTGATCCGCGCTCAAAGTGGTGAAATAGTCGTAATTGGTGGGTTAATGCAAACCACCACAGAAGATGAAGAGTCGAAAACACCTATTTTGGGCGATGTGCCAATATTAGGTAATTTGTTTAAAAGTATTAGTAAGCGTCAAGAGAAAAAAGAGCTCGTTATTTTAATCAAGCCAACGGTGGTGATGCCCGACACGTGGAAAAAGCAACAAGCTCATAGCCGCGCGCTATTAAATACATGGTATGAGAACTAACTATGTATTTGAGCTTTTTTAATTTAAGTGAAATGCCTTTCACCTTAACCCCAAACACCGAGTTTTTTTGTGCACTTGAGCCGCACCACGAAGCGATGCAAGTACTTACCACAGCGCTAGAAATGGGGGAGGGATTTATAAAAGTAACAGGAGAAGTAGGGACAGGCAAAACCTTACTATGCAGAAAACTTTTAAATCAAATTGAAGAAGACTACTTTGTGGCTTATTTACCTAATTCTTATTTAAGCCCTGAAGAATTACGCTGGGCTATTGCTGTAGAACTAGGCATGGAGGTAGATAAAAGCCTAGATCAACAATCGTTAAGTCAGCAAATAAACCATTACTTATTAGAGCTGCAAGAAGATAACGAACGGGTTGTACTACTAATAGATGAAGCGCAGTGCCTGAGTTGGGATACACTTGAAGCGCTTCGATTATTTACAAACCTAGAAACCGAAACCGAAAAGCTTATTCAGGTGGTGCTATTTGGCCAACCTGAATTAGATGAAAAACTTGCCAATAGTAAAGTGAGGCAACTACGCCAGCGGATCAGCTTTTCCTACTCATTGCGTGCAATGACCGCCAGTGAAGTTATTTATTATATTAATCACCGTTTACAGGTGGCAGGCTTTAATCAGCCACCACTATTTACGAATCGTTTAGGATTAAAAATAGCGCGTGCGAGTCGAGGAATTCCCCGTTTGGTCAATATCTTATGCCATAAAGTTTTACTGCAGGCATACGGTGAAGGCCTTAATAAAGTAACACCGCGCCATATACATCTTGCCATTGCAGACACCGAAGATTGCAAAAAGCACCACGCTAACCATTACTGGGCTTACAGCTTATTAGCTATTAGTGTTTTTGTTATTGCAGTTATGTGGGTATGGAGGCAATGGTTATGAGTGTTATTAATAACATGCTAAAAAATATCGACCAGCGCCAAACTGCACAGCGTAATCAGCAAAGTGGCGGGGTCGATATTCCCCCTGTACGCGACTACCACGATGTATTATTTAAAGTGCTGAGTGTTTTATTAGCGATTGTACTAATTTTTACAGCCTACCTTTATTTACCTTTTGCACAGGCACCACAAGCGAGTAAGGACACGGCTGAAAAAGCATATGCGGTTAATAATAACAGCCAGCCGATTAAAATTGCCCAAGCTAAAATTACCCCCGTAATTAAGCCCTTAAAACAATTAAGCGAAGAAAACACAGGCGCTAAAGCAGCTCATATTAATGCAGATACGCAAAAAGAGGTGGCGCAGGTACAAAGCAATAACGCATTGCTTGATCAGCCAAAAGACGAAGTAATACAGCTACACGCTACAGACAAAGCCGCGCTACTGAGCAAAAAAGCAAGCCCCACAGAAGCAAGCGCTAAAGTAGCCACTAGCACAGAAATAAATACCCCAGTTGAAGCAAAAAGCAGTGCACCAGTAAAAAGCATTACACAGGCTAAGCAGCCGCCCGCTGAAAATAAGTTAGTAAAAACTACCAGTGTTAAACAAAGCAAAGACCAGCGCACAGCACAGCAATTAAAGCGTGCTAAACAAGCGTTGGAATTTGCTTTATATGATGATGCGATTAACGATTTAACCGCTATTTTACAAACACAACCTGAGCATATAGAAGCGCGTAATTTACTCGCGGCAACGTATTTTCAGCAACAAGATGTACTTATGGCTCAGCAGTTATTAGTTGCTGGCATAAAAATAAACCCTGAGGTTGTGCAGTGGCGTGTAATGCTCAGTAAAATTTTAATTATGCAACAAGAGTACGAAGGCGTACTTAAACTGCTCATAGCCGAACTTGAGCCGCAAGCAAACTTGGAGTTTTGGGTATTAAAAGGTACTGCAGCACAAAATGCGCAGCAACATCAAATAGCGCTTGCGAGTTTTACACAGCTTACACAGCTTCAGCCTCAGCAGGCTAAATGGTGGCTGGCGTTAGCTACTTCAAAAGATGCGTTGGGGGAGTTTGCAGATGCAAAGCACCTTTATAAAGTTGCCCTAGATTTAGGCGGTTTAAATGCCGCAATGACGCAACATGCACTACAGCGCTTAGTCGCATTGAAGGAGGCTGTATGAGACCCAGTTTAAAAATGCGTTTAGGGGACTTACTCGTTCATGAGCAAATGATCACCGAAGCACAGCTAAGCGAAGCACTCAATGTGCAAGCTGCGTCAGGGCGAAAGTTAGGGGCTACATTAATTGCGCTTGAGTTTATAAGTGAGCCGCAATTATTGCGCTTTTTAGCCCAACAATTACAAATACCGTTTTTAGATATTTCGCAGCGCAAAATATCTTCAGATGTATCTAAATTACTTTCAGAAGTTTATGCCAGGCGCTACCGAGCATTAGTAATAGAAGATAACGGTGATTCTGTGTTAGTAGGAATGAGTGACCCCGCTGATTTGAGAGCGTTGGATCAGTTAGCGCCAATGCTAGCCCCTAAGCGAATTGAGCTTGCTGTTGTGCAAGAAAGCCAGCTTATGGCAGCGTTTGATAATGTGTACCGCCGAACAGAAGAGATTACTAACTTTGCTGAAAAGCTACACGAAGAATACGAAGACGTAGAAGAGTTTGATCTTAATTCCTTAGCAGATGAAACCTCTGACGCCACCGTAGTAAAACTACTGCAATCTATATTTGAAGATGCAGTACAAGTACGTGCCTCAGATATCCACATAGAACCCGATGAAAGGCTATTACGCATTCGCCAACGAGTTGATGGTGTATTGCAAGAGCACACATTAAACCAAGTAAAAATAGCCTCTGCTTTAGTACTTAGGCTAAAGCTTATGTCGGGGTTAGATATATCGGAGAAGCGGTTACCGCAAGACGGCCGTTTTAATATAAAAGTGCACGCGCACAGCATTGATGTACGTTTATCGACAATGCCAGTGCAATATGGCGAGTCAGTTGTGATGCGGTTGCTCGACCAATCTGCAGGGCTTTTATCGTTAGATGAAACGGGCATGCCGGTGCATATTTTAAAACGCCTGCGCAGCATTATAAAACGCCCTCATGGCATGGTGTTAGTGACAGGGCCTACCGGCTCAGGAAAAACGACCACCTTGTACGGCGCTTTAAGTGAACTTAACCAACAAGAAAGTAAAATTATTACCGTAGAAGATCCGGTTGAATACCGCATTGGGCGAGTAAATCAGGTGCAAATAAACAACAAAATAGGCTTAAATTTTGCCAGTGTATTAAGAACCACGTTACGCCAAGATCCCGATATTATTATGGTTGGCGAAATGCGTGACCAAGAAACCGTTGATATAGGCCTAAGGGCTGCATTAACAGGCCATTTAGTACTTTCTACGTTACATACCAACGATGCCATATCAAGCGCAATGCGCTTAATTGATATGGGAGCACCCGCTTATCTAGTTGCAAGCTCACTACGCGCTATTATTGCTCAGCGCTTAGTTAGGCGTATTTGCAATGAATGTAAAACACCGTATCACCCAGATAAACAAGAACAAAGCTGGCTTACCTATTTAGGCGAAGATGTTAGCAGCACACAGTTTTGGCGAGGCCAAGGCTGCACAGCATGTAGCCATAGCGGCTACAAAGGCAGGGTGGGGATTTTTGAGCTGTTAGAAATGAACGACGCTATGATGGATGCCCTGCGTATTAACGACACGCAGCGTTTTGGTGAAGCGGCTAAAAATAGCGCTAATTTTGCACCGCTTTCTTATATGGCTTTAACGTATGCAAAGCAAGGCATTACCTCGTTAGATGAGGTATTTAAAGTGGCTGAATATGTACCTGAAGTGGTAGGTGATGACGATGCAGCTTTATAGTTACAAAGCCAAAGACGCAAAAGGTGCGCTGGTTAAAGGGCGTGTTGAGGCAAATAATGAGGCCGGTGTGGCCGATAGCTTATTAAAGCGCCAGTACATACCTATTTCAATTTCGTTAGTTGAAACAAAAAACAATATAAAGTTATTCGATAACTTATTTAGCGAAAAAATAACCCTTGATGACATGATCATGTTTTCACGGCAAATGTATTCTTTACTTAAAGCCGGGATCCCCATTATTAGGGCAATGATAGGGCTTGCTGATACCACGCAAAATAAAGAGTTTAAAAGTGTGTTGCTTGAAGTAACACGCCAGCTCGAACAAGGCCGTGAACTTTCTAGTGCGTTAGCTATACACAACAAGGTGTTTAGCCGCTTAACTATCTCTATGGTTAAAGTCGGAGAAGGCTCTGGACGATTAGAAGATGCGTTTTATCAACTGGCTATTTACTTTGAAAAAGAGCAAGAGACTCGTAAGCGCATAAAAGCCGCTATGCGTTACCCCACTTTTGTTATTTTGGCGCTTTTAGTTGCGATGATCATATTAAATATTTTTGTGATCCCAACCTTTGCCAGCATGTTCGAAAAGTTTGATGCAGAGCTGCCTTTAATGACCCAGATCCTCATTGGCACCAGTAACTTTTTTGTCAATTATTGGTGGCTGCTAGCGCTAATGTTAGTGGGGGGAGTCGTTGCATGGCGTCGGTATTTAAATACGTCGGCTGGGCGCTTTAAGTGGGATCACCACAAACTCAAAATTCCATTTGTAGGCGATATTTTAAAACGCACCTTACTTGGCCGTTATAGCCAAAGTTTAGCCATGGTGCTGCGCTCGGGCGTCCCTATGACGACAGGGCTGTCGTTAACGGCCCATGCAGTTGATAACAGCTACATGGAAAAAGCCATTATCACCATGCGTCAAGATATCGAAAAAGGCGACAGTTTGTTGCGGGCTTCGCGAAGTAGCGAGCTATTTTCACAGTTGGTACTGCAAATGGTGGCAGTGGGTGAAGAAACCGGTCGCGTAGATGAGTTATTACAAGAAGCGGCTGATTTTTACGAACGAGAAGTCGATTACGATTTACGCAGTTTAACCGCAAAAATAGAGCCCATTTTGACGGTGTTTGTTGCCATTATGGTGCTTATTTTAGCACTCGGTATTTTTATGCCGATGTGGAACATGATGTCGGCTATTAAAGGGTAGCCATTGTGACTAACTGTCGTGTTCGTGCAACAGGTTTTTCGTTATTTGAGCTCGTTTTAGTAGTTGTTTTACTGGCAGTTATTATGGCTTTTGCTATACCTCAATACATAGGCATTAAAAATCAGGCACACAATGCGAGTGTGGATGTGGTGGCTGGTGAATTTGCCTCTGCGGTGTTGATGGTCAAAGGTCAGTGGGAATTATCGGGGCGTCCAAAGGGCGTTAATAATACAACACATATTAATTACGGAGGTGTCATTGTTGGTGTCGATGGACACAGAGGCACACCAACGGGTGATAAAACGACTAATACTGATACGCGGGCCAGCGCAATGACTGCACTGCAATGCCAAAAAGTATTAAGTGTAATTTTACAAGATGCGCCTACAAGCACATTAAGTACCGAGGTTTCTATAATAACCAAGGTGAGTTATTTAGTGCGTTATAACACTAAAAACAACCAGTGTATTTATTATTTAACTCATAATTTAAACACCAATAACCTACCTACCGATGGCGCCGTTATGGCTAAAAAAGTGGGGTTTTCGTACTTTCCAACAACAGGCAAAGTGCAAATTTTTAAAAACTAAGTAATTATAAAGAGGCTTACTTATGAAAACGCAGTCATTAAAACAACCAATGAATAAGCAAGCAGGTTTTACGCTTGTTGAACTAATAATTGTAATTGTAATTTTAGGTATTTTAGCGGTGACCGCTGCCCCTCGTTTTTTAAACCTGCAGGGTGATGCTAACGCTTCTACACTCGAAGGTTTACAAGGCTCAATTCGCAGTGGTATGAATATCGTAAATGGTAAATCTATTATCGCCAGTACCCATAAAAAAGCTTCAGATTCGGTTTCTGTAGATAGTGGTGCAGACGTATCTATAGTTTATGGCTACCCTGCAGCGACGGAAGCAGCTTTTGAGGCTTTTTTAGATGTTGAATTTGCAGCTGATGACTCTGCTGATTTTAACCTTGTAGAAACGTCTAATGGTACTAATGGTACTACTGATGCTGGTGCCGTACCAAAAGTTACTATTTACCCAAACAGCTATACTGCAACAGGGGATGCGACTACAGATGACGAATGTCGTATTGAGTACACTCAAGCAACGGCGACTACTGGGCCAGTGAACGTGACGCCGCCTAAAGTTGAGCTTTTTATAGAAGGCTGTTAATTGCATAAATGAATAGCAGTAGTAATCAACGATTGCGTGGCTTCACACTGGTTGAATTAATTATTACTTTAGTTATTTTGGGCATACTGTCGGTAACGGCAGTGCCCAAGTTGCTAGGAAGTTCAACAGAGCAAGCATACTCATACAGAGATAGGGTATTAAACGCCCTACGCACAGTACAATTACGCGCGATGCAAAATACTGCAACAAGCAGCTGCCATAAACTGTATATTTCACCTACCTTGGTTGCGGGGCCAGAGCCAGAAACCTGTACTGGCGGCCCAAGTACCAATAATAGCGAGTATTTAGTTGTTGCTATCAATACCGAGCGCAGCGACGTACGATTTAATGCCTTAGATAGCAATGCTAATGCGTTTACGCAAATTAACTTTGACCCACTTGGGCGAGCAGATCAAAATTGCTCAGTACAATGTAAAATTGACCTGGGTCTAGCCGCGGTGTGTATTAGCGGTGAAGGGCTTATTTATGCCTGCCCCTAAAATACAATCAGGTTTTACCTTAATTGAGCTGATTATTGGCATTGTAATGTTTGCTATTGCGCTAAGTATTATTACAGCGCTTATCGCACCTCAAGCAAAGCAAAGTGCCGAGCCTATTGTCGCACTCAGGGCTTCAGAGATTGGGCAAGCATTAATGAACGAAATATTAGCTAAATCATTTGATGAACATAGCGAGCGCACGCCACCACTTAGGCGCTGTTCCGAAACAAGCTTAGGGGCCCAGCCTTGTAGTACTCATTCTGAGCTTGGTGCTGATAGCGGTGAAGCACGGGCTAATTTTAACGATGTTGATGATTACATTGCGCTCACAGGGCAGCCTATTAGTGATAGTTTAGGGAATACATTAGCGCAATACAGCGACTTTTCACTGGTTGTGAACGTGCAATACGACAGCGACCTAAACGAGGCAACCAATAACGATGGCGTTGCCTTTAAACGAATTACCATTGAAGTAACCTCACCCTTGGGGCAAGTGTACGGCTTTAGTGCATATAAAGGTAATTACTAATGAATAGAGCAAAGCAAAAGCGTGGCTTTACCTTAGTTGAGCTATTACTTGTTATGGTAATTATTGGCATTTTAGCGGTAGCGTCATTTTCGTTTATTAGCGCTGGATTTAATATTTACAGCCAAGGCGTGAAACGTCAAGAAGCGGTGGCGCAAAGTCGCTTTGTTTTAACCCGATTAAGTAAAGAGCTTCGCCACGCAACCCCTAACTCACTGCGCTTAAATTGTGATAACGCCAGCAATGGAGCGTGTAGCACGCAGCAATGTTTAGAATTTACGCCGTTTTTATCTGCCACTCATTATACCGATTACTTACCCACTAGTGCCCCTTTTGAGATTACCGCCGTGAATTTTGCGCTTAATAATTTAACTGAGCCACAAATAAATGATTGGGCAAGTATTTATCCATTAAATAGCAGCGATATATACGATGAAAGTCAAAACAAACGCCTACAAGTTAGCGGCTACAGCGCCGTTACAAGTGAGCTAGATACATGGCAATTTAGCAAAGCATTTGCTCAAGAGTCACCGAGTAAGCGTCTTTATTTATTAGATCAGCCCGTTAGCTTTTGTGTAGAAAGTAATTCACTGTATCGCTATAGCCACTACGGCTTTACTACAAACCAATTAAACGCCGCCAGCTTACAGGTTAGCTCGGGCGTTAAACGCGATTTAATGAGTAATTATATTGCCAATGACTTAACGAGCAGAGCCTTTTTTACGTTAAGTGAGATTTCGCTACAGCGCAGCGCGGTTGTTAATGTGTTTGCGCAAATGGGGTTTAACGACACCGAACAAATAAGTATTAGCCATGAGGTGCATGTGCCTAATGTCCCCTAATATAAACAACATCAGTTTTGCTAAAAAGCAGCAGGGTAATTTGCTCATAATTACGTTGGTGATCATTGTCACTTTGCTGGCACTAGGGCTGGTGCTTTCTAAAGTGTTATCGGGTGCGGCGCAGCAAAATACCATTGAGTATTACGGCGCGCGCGCTTACATGGCAGCCCAAAGCGGATTAGAAACCGGCTTAAGCGAAATTTTTGCACTAAATAGCACTGCGCAAACTTGCAGTGCAGTAACCACCAGTAGGAATTTTAGCACCCTCTATCTAGCTAATTGTGAGGTTGAACTGAGCTGTAGTGAATACATAGCCTTACCCGATAGCAGCACCCGCTCTGGCACTGTTAATATTTACTACTTACAAAGCTCTGCAACGTGCGCTGCCAATGATTGTGCTGCCGGTGCAGCATGTCAAAAGGAATATTGGCAAACCCAACGTACTCTAAGTGTGGAGGCTAAAACACTACCATGAGCAAATATACCCTCTGTATTTTATGTTTAATAAGTTTGCTACTAAGCCGATGTGCTATGGCTGTACCGCCTAAAATTGAAGGGCGATTTATAGAGCTACAAGACACGTACACTTCACCCATATGGACAAAAATAAATTTTCAGCAGCAATACATAACCCCTCCTGCGGTATTTATGTTGTCCACTAATCAAGGCGGTAACCCCGCTATAGTGAGAATACGCAATGTAACAACCACAGGGTTTGAGGCATTGCCACTTGAGCCATCAGGAGAAGATGGTGAGCATATAACCATGGGCGCGCACTATTTAGCGGTAGAATATGGTGTGCATGAATTTCCTGATGGGACCATTATGGAAGTGGGAAACACCGACTTACGCCTTGAACTACAATACGGTGATAAGTCGGGGTTTGCCCCCATCACGCCTAAAGGTTACAAATCACTGACTTTTAATAAACCGTTTGCCGTAAGGCCTAACTTTTTTCATTCGTTACAAACACTAAATAGTTTAGATAGTAACCCGCCGTCTCAAGCGCTTGTGCCTTTTTTAACCATTGCAGTGCAAAGTGATTCCTTATCTACAAGCGGGGTAAATATAGCGTTAGAGGCCTCAGAAACCGCATTAGGTGTTATTCAAACTGAAACGGTGGCCTACATGGCTGTAGAGCCTGGCAGTAATCGCACCTTTACCGATGACAATGGGGTAGAAGTGTCGTGGGAGACCTTTTTTACAGGATTCGAAGTTGATGGTTGGAATGATGGGTGTAACTACTTTAATTTTAACAATAACTTTAGTGAGGCACCGCTGGTGGTGGCAAGTAAAAATTCCCGACTTGAAGAAGACGGTGGGTGGCTGCGCAGCTGTAATTTAAGAGCGGATCGGTTAGGGCTGGTGGTTGATGAAGACCGTGATGGCGACAGAGAGCGTAACCACGTAAAAGAAGAAGCCTCTATATTAGCTATGACCAGTACGTTTGTATTTAATGGCGATATTTTAGATTGCGATACTTTATTTCCTGGCGCTATTTCTACCTACAATGATGGACAAGTGCAGCTTGTTCAAGGTGTGGAAATAACCGATAGCAATGCACAATTTATCACCACCACTAATTTAATATCAACGGCACTCACCAACCCACCTTTGTGTAATGACCAAGGCTGTGTAGCCACTGGGTATAACTCCCTTGAGCCAAATCAAGCTGCGCAAGTACCCACGGTCACAAACGATGGAAGCTCTACCGGTGATGTGCCTGTATCGTTAGCTGGCGATTATTTTTATGACGAACTAGCACTTAACTTATTGGAAGATGAGTACAAGGTAACAGCGCCCACCCGTATCTTTTTAAAAGATACATCGTCGCTAATTTCTAGCGCATTTTTGAACATAGGCAAAACGAATATTGTGGTTGAGGAAGGAGCGTATTTAGCTATATATGTCGATGGCGATGTAGCCATTGCGGCTGATGCAAATATTGCCGCATACATTGTCGCAACGGGGGAGGTAAGAATTGCCCAAAATGTCACATACCAGGGCTCTATAACCGCTGCAACACAAGTAATAACCGAGGGCAGCTCTACGTTTGATGCGTTAACAGTGCCAGAGAGTATTCCTGGATTTTGCGGTATTTTTACGCCGGTTTTGCTTGATCACTACCGCATATCATTAAGTGATAACCAAGGTTTAACCTGCCAAGCAAAAGAAATGACATTAACCGCCTGTGCAAACGATGCATGTGATTTACTGTACGATGAGCCTTCCGCACTTGATCTGTCTCCAGATAACAGTGGCCAGCAAAGCTGGGTAAGCGGTGAAAATATTACCTTTACAGGCTCTGCCACAGTAGCGCTTGCAAAGCGTACCACAGGGACCGTCACACTTGGCTATAATACCGCCGACCCATCTGCACCGCTGCGTTGTTATATTAATGGTAGTAACGTAGGGCTGGGCGGGTGCAAAGTGGTTTTTTCTGATGCAGGGTTTATTTTTAATAACGACACAGCCAATACAGCGAGTATCCCCACTCAATTATCTGGTAAACCCTCTAGCGAGGGTTTTAATGCCGCCAAGCTATCCATTCAAGCGGTTAAAACAAATACTACAACAGGCGTATGCGAAGCCGCATTCCCTGCAGGTGGTCAAGTTGATTTAGATTTAGCTTATACCTGCAGTGCCGGCGCTACGTGTTCAGATCCAATACAACTTAGTAATAATGCGAATACGTATAGCGTGCAGCAAGCATATCAAACTTTTTCGCTCACCTTTGATCAAGACTCAAAAGCCCCTATTGCTATTAACTACCCTGATGCCGCTAAATTAAGTTTAAATGCACGGGCAACAATTGTATTAGACCCAGTAACTAATTTATCAGTAAGCTTAACCGGCAGTTCTAACGAATATGTAGTTAAGCCCTTTGGATTAGCGATGCAAGTTGCAAGTGACGGCTATGCTCAAACAGCAAACGATAGTTTATTTAGATTAACGGGTGAGTCATTTAATTTAAAAATGAATGCAGTACAGTGGCGTGCAGGGCAAGACAATAACAACGATGGGATACCTGATAACTATAGCGCTATTCATAGCAATCCCATTGCCAAACACTTCATTAGCGAGTCTCCTTTAGTAACACATAGCTTAGTATTACCCGGCTCTGGGAATGAGGGGCAAATTGAAGCGCTAAGTACCCTTGCCTTTACAGATACGGGAAGCTTGAGTGAATCCATATCGCAGTACGCTTATGACCAAGTGGGTATTATAAACGTATTTGCGGGTTTACAAGATGGCGATTATTTTGGTGTGGGCGATGTAAAAGGGCAGCTAAACAACGTAGGGCGGTTTGCTCCATCGCACTATCAAGTATTAGGTGTTCAAGTTGCTGCGCAATGTACACAGTTAGGCAGTAATTTAACCTATTTAGATCAGCCCTTTGAGCTTGGTTTTACGGTACAAGCACTTAATCATAACAACCAGCTAATGGCTAATTACAAACAAGGCTTTGAAAAAGCCCAAGTACAAATAAATGCCGAAAACAATCAAGCTGGTAATTATGTACCAGCAACAACGCTAACCAGCAGGTTAGCCAATATAAGTAGCAACAGTTGGAACACTCTAGCCGATGGACAGTGGCAAATGAGCGACAGCACAGCCATGTTAACGCGCTTGGCTATAAATAACCCCGACGGCCCATTTACTATGGTTAACCTTATGGCCACCGTCACTAACACAGAAGGCGCTACGTTAATTGATGCTAACGATGAGCCGAGTACGCAAGTAAGCTGCAGCACTGATTGCAATAGCGTGCGTTTAAATGATGTGCCAATAGACTTTCGCTTTGGACGCTTAGTGCTAGGCAACAATGCCGGCTCAGATTTAGACTCATTACGTGTGCCAATGCAGGCTCAGTACTTTAATGGAACAGGCTTTGTATTAAATACCGAAGATAACTGCAGTGTATTTGAGCATCCGCAGTTATCCCAAATATCGCCATCAACGCCAATATTAAGCTATGAGTATGGTGCAGGTGCAGCGGGTTCATTAGAGGCAGGCAGCTACCCTACAAACAATGCTATTTATGCAACACCAAACGGCAGTGGTACATTTACATTAGAATACGAAACAGAAAATTGGTTAAAGTGGGATTGGCTTGGTGATAATTCACAGCAAGATCCCCATGCTATTTTGCAATTTGGTCGCTTTAGAGGAAATGATCGGGTTATTTACTGGCGTGAAACAAGAGAATAGTTGTAAACTAAGATAATAATTGAACAAAGCTTGTGTTTTGTGCTTCAAGTACATAGCATAAGGCATTGGGTGTATTGATTTTTGATGGTTGAAAAATGTTCAGCTTTCAAAAGTGAGTACACTCTAATAAACAATAATAACGACCAAATAATTGCCGCTTTTTGGGACTGGAATATATGCGAATTGCTCCTTTATCTCTGTTAATTTCCGCTAGTTTGTTAGCTAGTAGTGCATTTGCACAAGACACAGCAACAGTAACCGGAATTGAATCAGAGATTAGTATTAAACAATCAGAATACGATAACTCGACACAAATACTTGAAAAACACTTAAAAGAAGAAAGTCAGTTACAAAACCAACTTGAACTACTTCGTTCTCGCTCTACAGAGCTTGATAAAGAGAAAAACCAAGCACTTGATGCGATGAACGAAATGTATCGCCGCTTAATTGACGATCCTACGCTTGATATTAGTGCTGCCCAATCGCGCTATCAAAAAGCCGTGGTTGATCATAAGCAAAATAAAGACGACATCTCAATGCAGTTGGCGGCAATTGCATCTCATCGTAAAGATATAGAGCAAATTCGTGTTGCAAAACATACGCTTTTAAACACCTTAGAAAGCTTAAAAGAGCAATTAACTACAGCCCGAGTAGAGCGTTTACGTAATGAGTTTACCCGCGAAGGTACACTTGAAGTAAACCACACAATTAACTGTAAGCGTACCGAAACGCTCGCAGCCTGTGAGCAACGCGGCCAGCAAATGGGTTTACAAAAAGCCACTAAGCGCTTTGTTGATCAAATATTTGCTAATTTAACAGAAGAGCGAATTGTTGAACCAAAACGCAACATGGCAGGCGCACAAGTACAAATTTTAAGTAGCCATGTAGTTAACAGTGCATTTAGTGGACAAGGCAATTACAACGTTAACTTAAGCGTAACCATGCGCGGCGAAGTAAACAGCAGCCGCCTATGTAACTTATTAAACGTAGATAACCGTTATTGTTCTGAATATGGCTCGCCACTCGCGACAGCGTATCAGCCTGGTTACGGTACAACCTACTCTGATAGTCAGTTAACATTCAGCAACGCCGCGGATAATACCGACACTGTGTCTGTATCGCGAATGAACAATCAGCCAGTGCGCGATTATTCAGTGAAAGCTGCACCTACAAAAAAAAACTATCCATCAATTATAAATAAAGAGAAAAATCAGCAAGTTGAGCTGACTTTACGTTCAAATGTTTACGATGATGAAGTGTTTATTGATGGGGTGAGCTTTGGCTCTACGCGTTTAGTTACGCGTTTACCGCGTGGTGTGCATAACGTAGAAATACGTAAATTAGGTTATAAGCCTTACAAAGTAAGAGTTGATTTAACTAAAGCACAGACTATTCATGCTAACTTAGTAAAAAAGTCTGAGTCGATTGCTGCACCGGCTTACACTCGCGAGCAACCAAAACCTGTAAGTCGTACAGCAAGCACTAATCGCTCTGCTGATGTACAAAATAATGTTGTAGTTGTGCCCGCCGGTAAATTTAAGATGGGCGATATTAACGGCAATGGTTTAGCAAATGAACGCCCGGTTATTGAAAAAGTGATAGCCAGCTCATTTGCTATGCAAACCAAAGAGGTTACCGTAGGTGCCTACGAAGCGTTTGTAGCAAGTACTGGGTATAAAACACAAGCAGAGCAAAGCAAAGGGTGTGCTTATTATTTAAATGGCGAACCCGTATGGGAAGCTAATTTAAACTGGCGTAACCCAGGTTTTAAACAAAGCAGCGATTTTCCTGCTGTGTGTTTAACATTTAACGACGCGAAAGCGTACGCCGAATGGCTCTCTGGCGAAACCGGGCAGCAGTACCGTTTACCTAATGAAGTTGAATGGGAATACGCCGCTCGCGCAGGTACAGAAACAGAATACCCTTGGGGTAACGAAATAGGTAAAAATTTAGCTAACTGTGGTTGGTGTGGTAGCGAATGGTCAAACAAACGTGCAGCACCGGTGGGTTCTTTTTCTCCTAACGCATTTGGATTATACGACACCGTAGGCAATGTGTGGGAATGGACAGCTAAAGAGTCAGGCGAGTCTGATGTTGCAGTAAGAGGCGGGGCGTGGAACTTTGCACCAAGCCTTGCACGTGCTTCAACACGATTAATTTTAGCGCCAGATTTTAGATCTAACTACATTGGCTTTCGCTTAGTCCGCGAACGATAGCATTTAACCAAGGAAGCTTAGCTTCCTTTTTTCACAAATTAACAAAGGTAGTTGCGCTTTATATTGCTCATCTAATTAGGCATGTTAAAGTGAGTGCAGCTAACATAAGAACGTATTTCAAAGGTCATCCAGCCTCATGTTTAAAAAACTCCGTGGTATTTTTTCAAACGATCTATCGATCGACTTGGGTACAGCCAATACCCTTATTTATGTAAAAGAAGAAGGTATTGTACTTAACGAACCTTCAGTTGTAGCTATTCGTCAAGAACGCGCTGGTGGACCTAAAAGTGTTGCTTCTGTGGGTACAGAAGCAAAACAAATGCTAGGGCGTACACCGGGTAATATTAAAGCGATTCGCCCAATGAAAGATGGCGTAATAGCCGACTTTTATGTAACCGAAAAAATGTTACAACACTTTATAAAACAAGTGCACAACAATAACTTTATGCGCCCAAGCCCGCGTGTACTTATTTGTGTACCGTGTGGTGCAACCCAAGTAGAAAAGCGTGCAATCCGCGAATCAGCAATGGGTGCCGGCGCGCGCGAAGTGTACCTAATTGAAGAGCCTATGGCCGCAGCAATTGGTGCTGGGCTACCAGTATCAGAAGCAACTGGTTCTATGGTTGTTGATATTGGTGGTGGTACTACCGAAGTTGCTATTATTTCACTAAACGGTGTTGTTTACTCATCGTCTGTGCGTATTGGTGGCGATAAATTTGATGAAGCCATTATTAATTATGTGCGCCGTAACTTTGGTAGCCTAATTGGTGAAGCAACAGCTGAAAATATTAAACATCAAATTGGCTCTGCTTTTAAAACTGACGAACCAATTGAAATTGAAGTACGCGGTCGTAACTTAGCCGAAGGTGTTCCTCGCTCATTTACACTTAACTCGCACGAAATTTTAGAAGCACTCCAAGAGCCGCTAATGGGTATTGTAAGTGCCGTAATGGTTGCACTTGAGCAGTCTCCACCTGAGCTTGCATCAGATATTTCAGCTCACGGTATGGTTCTGACTGGCGGTGGTGCACTATTAAAAGATTTAGATCGTTTATTAATGGAAGAAACAGGCATTCCTGTGGTTGTTGCCGATGATCCACTTACGTGTGTAGCACGTGGCGGCGGTAAAGCACTTGAAATGATTGATGTTCATGGTGGTGACGTTTTTAGTTACGATTAATGAAATTACTGTTTGGACAAACCATCTCTTTGCAACTGCGACTTTTTGTCGCAGTGCTTTTGAGCATAGTGCTCATTGCGGGCGATAAGTTTACACAAGGCGGTACGGTTGTACGTACAAGCCTCAATACACTTGTTAGCCCATTAATTTACGTTGCCAACCTACCTTACGAAATATTTAGCTTAGGTGCTAAAAGCCTGCATACCCGCGATCAGTTACTGAGTGAAAACGAAGCGCTGAAAAAAAAGCAAATGCTACAAAGCGAGCAATTGCAGCAATACCAATTTTTAGCCCGCGAAAACCAAAAGCTACGTGCTTTACTTGGCTCATCGGCTAAGCAATCTAATCGTAAAAAAATAGCCCAAGTACTTTCTGTACATTCAAACCCTTATAGTCATCAAGTGGTTATTAACCGCGGTACCACCGACGGCCTAAGCGAAGGCCAAGCGGTAATTGATGAAATGGGGGTTGTTGGCCAATTAACAAAAGTAGGCTCTACCACATCGCGCGTGCTACTAATGACCGACACAACTCATGCTACGCCGGTACGTATATTACGAAACGACGTACGCACGGTAGTCGAAGGCATAGGTAAAATTAACGTTGTTAAGCTTTCGCATGTACCTCATAGCCTTGATGTTCGCATTGGTGATGTACTCGTGACCTCGGGGCTTGGCGGTACGTTTCCTGAAGGTTACCCGGTGGCTGTTGTCACCGAAATAAACCGCGATGAAGGACGCCCATTTGCCCAAGTATTTGCAGAACCTATTGCACAGCTAGACCGTATTCGTTTGTTGGTTATTTTATGGCGCAATCAACAGGAGCAAATCAGCGATGATTAATCGTTATTCATTGTTAATTGCCCTAAGCATCTTTTTTGCTTTAATAATGGCATTAATGCCACTGCCTTTTTCGTTTGAGCCCTTCAGACCTGATTGGGTGTTACTGGTATTAATGTACTGGTCGCTGGCAGTGCCGCATAGATTAAATATTGGTACCGCGTGGGTTGTCGGTCTACTCATGGACTTAGCCTTAGGCTCGCCATTAGGGGTTAACTCACTCACGTATTCTATTTGTATATTTGTGACCGCAAGTAACTTTCAAAAAATACGTAACTTTTCGCTTTGGCAGCAAAGCTTATTAGTGGGCTTATTTTTAACCTTGTATCACTTAATGCAATTTTGGTTAAATCACTTTTTATTAGGTGTTTATTTTAATCCACAATACCTGTGGCCAGTGGCGACCGGTATGGTCAGCTGGTTTTGGGTCTTTTTACTTCTTCGCAAATACCGTAGACACTTTAGGATCAGGTAATGACAACCGCAGTATATTTGGCATCAGCCTCCCCGCGACGTAAAGAGTTGTTGAGTCAGTTAGGCATTGAGTTTGAACAATTTAGTGTAGATGCAGACGAAACCCCACTTGCAAACGAGCAGCCTCATGCATTGGTTGAGCGCTTAGCCCGCTTAAAAGCGCAAACAGGCGTAGCGCTTGGTTACACAGACCGCCCAGTGCTTGGTAGCGATACTGTGGTTGTTATTGATAACGAATCGTTGGGTAAACCACGCGATAAAAACGATTTCATAACAACACTTAAACGTTTATCTGGTAATACACATCAAGTGCTTACTGCCGTTGCTTTTGCTACACAAACAGATGTACTAAGTTGTGTAGTGAGTACCGATGTGACCTTTAAAACCCTCAGCGATGAAGAAATAAATAGCTATTGGGAGTCAAACGAGCCACAAGATAAAGCCGGTGGTTATGGCATTCAAGGTTTAGGTGGTCGCTTTGTTACACACATTGCGGGTAGCTATTTTGCTGTTGTAGGCTTACCTTTATACGAGACCGAACAATTATTACAAGCATTCCTAAGAAGGTAACATGAGTACAGAATTACTAATAAATGTCACGCCAAGTGAAAGCCGTGTTGCCCTAATCGAAAACGGTGTATTACAAGAAATTCAACTAGAGCGTATAGGCAACCTAGGTATTGTAGGCAATATTTACTTAGGAAAAATAAGCCGCGTACTGCCAGGCATGCAAGCTGCTTTTGTTGATATAGGCCTAGAAAAAGCCGCTTTTTTACATGCATCAGACATAGTCAATAGCGCCTCAATAGTTGAGGGTGTAGACGACGAGCCAATTAAAAAAGTACAAGACATACGTGAGCTAGTACGCCAAGGCCAATACATTATGGTGCAAGTGGTTAAAGACCCACTAGGCACTAAAGGAGCAAGGCTTACTACCGATATCACTATTCCTTCGCGCTATTTAGTGTTTATGCCAGACGCTACGCATGTAGGTGTTAGTCAGCGTATAGAAACCGAAGAAGAGCGTGCGCGACTTAAAAAAATAGTGGCAGAATACGGCGACGATAATGGCAGTTTTATTGTTCGTACAGCGGCAGAGGGCGCCAGTGAAGCGGAGCTAAGACACGATGCTGAATTTTTACGAAAACTATGGCAAAAAATTGTATCACGTCGTAAAAAAACCAATAAAGCCAGTATATTACACGAAGACTTAACGCTTGCATTTAGAACCCTGCGCGACTACGTAGGTGAAGATATGGAGCGCATTAGAGTTGACTCTAAGCTAACCTATCAAGAGCTAAAGCTGTTTACTGAAGAGTTTGTGCCTTTGCTTTCGCAGGCACTTGAGTACTACCCAGGTGAGCGCCCAATTTTTGACTTATTTGACGTTGAAACCGAAATTCAAAAAGCACTGCATCGTAAAGTCACGCTTAAGTCGGGCGGTTATTTAATTATCGACCAAACCGAAGCGATGACCACAGTTGATGTGAATACAGGTGCGTTTGTAGGGCATCGTAATTTAGAAGAAACCATTTTTAATACCAATGTAGAAGCCACATCAGCCATTGCTAGGCAGCTACGCCTGCGTAACTTAGGCGGTATTATTATTATCGATTTTATCGATATGATCAGCGAAGATCATAAACGCAGAGTATTACATTCACTAGAGTCAGCACTATCTAAAGACCGTGCAAAAGCCAACATAAATGGCTTAAGCGCATTAGGCTTAGTAGAAATGACCCGTAAGCGCACCCGCGAAAGCCTTGAGCATATTTTGTGTGATGTATGTCCGGCTTGCTCTGGACGTGGCTCACAAAAAACAGTCGAAACCGTATGCTATGAAATACTGCGCGAAATAGTGCGCGTTAATCGTGCCTACGATGCCGATAAATTCATGGTGTATGCGGCGCCTGCAGTAAGTGAAGCCTTACTCAATGATGAGTATCATAACCTTGCCGAACTTGAACTATTTATTGGTAAGCAGGTCAATATTCAAACAGAGAGCTTATACAGCCAAGAGCAGTTTGATGTGGTAATGATGTAATGAAAACGAAAGCGGTCTGTTTTTTTTGTTTTAGAAAGTTATGGCAAACCTGCGCCATAATTTTAGTATTACTGGCCGTGATTGTTTCTATTTTAAAGTACACCTTACCTTATGCAAACGACTACAAAGGCGATATAGAAACCTACCTGCACGATAAATTTGCCATTA
Source organism: Pseudoalteromonas sp. 2CM41L (assembly GCF_023161905.1). Taxonomy (NCBI): domain Bacteria; kingdom Pseudomonadati; phylum Pseudomonadota; class Gammaproteobacteria; order Alteromonadales; family Pseudoalteromonadaceae; genus Pseudoalteromonas; species Pseudoalteromonas sp. 2CM41L. The sequence continues at coordinate 109,513 of NZ_JALNTN010000010.1, read as the reverse complement.
GTCTTTCTATAGGCGCAATCTCTGCCAGTTGGCATGGCGCCGGCCCTGCCTTGGTATTAGAAGATCTCTCCTTTAAGGATAACGAAACTGCGCCTATATCGCTTACTATTGCCAAAACAAGCCTAGAGCTTAACCTATGGGAGAGCATTAAAGCCTTTCAGTTAAAGTCTAATTACTTTGTTATTAATGGCTTTCATACCAGTGTAAATATTCAAAATTTATTTAACAACACCAATAACGATGATGTCTCGTTTGAACAAAAAGAGCTAATTGAAGAGCTGTTTTTGGGAGATACAGGGCATTTTGCTATTGAAAATTCGAGTATTAATTTTATTTTAGAAGACGGTAGAGAGCGCAAACTATTACTCGAAAACATAGTATGGCAAAACCAAGATGAACAACATTTAGGAAGCGGCAGCCTCGCCTTGCCCGGCATTAGTGTGGGTAGCTTTGACGCACGTATCGCGCTTAGTGGCAAAACTATAGAGCAAATTGCGGGAGACATTTACGTACAAGCAAATAGCGTAGATGTGTCTAATTGGCTGGCGCAATATATTAATACTGAAAAACAACAGCTTTACACAGACATAAACTTAAAGTCTTGGCTTAAGCTCGAAAATGGCTTTATCAGCGATGTAAAAATGCAGTGGTTACCTAGCTTTGTACACTGGCAAAACAACCAACAAGCTAAACAAGTAAGCTTAAGCGAAGGGGGATTTCATTTATTTCCTGAGGCAAACGCTTGGCACTTAAAAAGCACGGGTCTGACATTTAGTAATAACGACACAACCTGGCCAAGTCTAGAATTTGAGGCCAACTTAGGTAAGCACAATAAAGTGTGGCTGCAGCAGGTTGATCTTTCTTTACTGAGTAACTTGGCGTCGTTAACTAATTTTGAAGCATTACAGCCACTTTTAAACCGCAAACCAAGTGGTTTTATCGATCAAGCCTACCTAGAACTTAATCCTGATGAGCAATGGCAGTTATGGTTTTCAGCTAATAATATTGGCTGGCAAGAAGTGTCTGGTATTCCTGCAGCGCAGGCGCTTAGAGTCTCGGGGCTTATAAATCAGCAGCGCGGGCGAGTGCAGCTATTTGGCGAAAACGGGACTTTAATAACCGGCGACAGCTTCAGTAAAAATATTGATTACAACCAAATTAATATCGATCTGGATTTAGCAAAAACAGATAATTACTGGAATGTAAGCAGTAATAATATTTGGTTTGATAATAACGAAGTTACCTTAGCGGCTGAGTTAAATGTAAGCCTTAGCGACGATCCTCGCTTAGATCTATACGCAGAAGCCTATGCAGAGGATGCCACAGTAGCTGGGCACTACTTTCCGTTAAAGGCGATGAGCCCTCAACTTGTAAGCTACTTAAATGGCGCAATAAAAGGGGGCGAAGTAGCTAAGGCGCAAGTATTATTTGCAGGCCCGCTTTCAGGTTTTCCTTTCACCGATGGCAGCGGCCAATTTGATGTACTCGCGCAAATAGATAATGCAACATACGCGTTTGACCCCAATTGGCCGGCAGTAACTAACGCCAATGTGCAGTTGCACTTTGCCAACGAGCGAATGGATATTTATAGCCAGCAAGGCCAGTTAGTTAATTTAGAAGTAGGCGATAGCGTGCAAGTGAGTATTGCCGATTTAATGCACGCTGATGAACTCATTGTACAAATAGATAAACGCGCGCAAATGGAAAAACTGCATGACTTTTTTGCAGCCACGCCGATTGCAAACCCACTGGCTAATATTTTTGAAGTGGTGCAGGGTAAAGGTCAAGCCGATGCAAGCGTAACACTTTTAATTGGCTCTAAATTTAAAGGTGGAGCCAGTGTAAACGGCAAAGTAAAACTAAACGATTTACCTGTTTATATTGCAGCCCCAGGCATTGCGCTTGAAAAACTAAGCGGCGAGCTCAGCTTTGAAAACGATACAATTAGCATGCAAAACGCCAGCGCTACATGGTTGGGTATGCCGCTTAGCATTAACTATAATAGTGCAAGCGAAGCACAGCAGTACACCGCTAATATTGATATAACGGCGTTACTAAATGCAGATACCCTAACAACCCAGGCGCAAGGCGTGCTGAAAGGCTACCTGAGTGGGCAAAGTGAAGTTGATATAGGCCTTGCACTTAATTTTACCGAGCAAGGCTTTAATTACCGCGCTCAGGTAAGCTCTGAGCTACGAGGGTTAACGAGCACGCTACCAGCGCCTTATAGCAAAACAAGTGAACAGGTTTGGCCGTTAACGGGCATAGTGCAAGGCGATGATATTTCAAATCTTATTACGGCTAATGCTAATCAGCAGCTATATTTTAATGCGATTTTAGAAAACGGTCAGCCGCAATTTAGTAATATGCATATTGTACTTGGTGAGCAAGATTTAGGGCTAAATCAAAAAGATTTAAGCATTAATATTAACCTTGAACAAACGCAACTAGAAGCATGGTTTGAATTAATAGATCAAATAATTAAAGCCGCTCAAGCTAAGCCAGACCAGCAGTCTGAGGGTATTATGCCGCCATTAAATGAAGTGGTTGCGCATATTGACAAGGTTAATGCTAGCGACATTATTTTTAACGATTTTGAAATGCGCTTAGCGCCCCAGCAAAACGACTTATATTTAAAGCTTAATGCCAAAGAGCTGCGTGCTGACGTGTTTATTCCTAGCTCTCAGCCAAGCCAGCCGATACGCATAAATAGCGATTACTTAAGACTTAACTTTGCACCTAAAGTAGAAGAAGATCTTGAGATCACCGATGTACTGCCAGAGCAAAACCTAGCGTGGCTTAACACAGTACCTGCCATTGAATTTGAATGTGCAGATTGTAAAGTGGCAAGTTATCAGCTTGATAAAGTGAGCGCTTCGCTGGTCGGTGAAGGCGACAAGCTCACTATTTCTGGGCTTGTGGTTGATAAGGGCGACCATATTTTACGTACCAAAGGGCAATGGCAAGGTGGCTTTACGCAATTTAATGGTGAACTTAAAAGTGACGATATAGGCGCGCTATTTGATGAATTTGATATCACCACCGCAATAAAAGACTCAAAAGCCGATATTAACTACAACCTTGCTTGGCAAGGCGCCCCGTATGACTTTGATATACCTAGTTTGGGCGGTGAAGTTAAGTGGGATTTAGGCGAAGGCCACATTGCTGAAATAAGTGATGGTGGGGCGCGTGTATTTTCGCTACTTAGCCTTGACTCGCTAGTGCGTAAATTAAAACTCGATTTTAGAGATGTATTTTCAAAAGGCTTTTTTTACAACAGCTTAAAAGGCTCTATGCAGCTAGATAAAGGTATAGCCTACACAAAAGATACCAAAATGGATGGCGTGCCAGCCGATTTAACGATTAACGGCTATGCTAATTTAAACACCCTTGAAATAGATTACGATTTAGCAGTGGCACCACAAGTAACATCTAGTATTCCGGTTATAGTGGCTTGGATGGTTAATCCCGTCACAGGGCTTGCCGCTTTAGCGCTTGATAAGGTTATTCACTCAGCAAGGGTGATCTCCGAAATTAACTTTAAAGTAACCGGCAAAATGAATGACCCTGTGGTACAAGAGCTTGAGCGTAAAAGTAAGGAAGTTACCTTACCGCAAGCTGCGCAAAATCAGCCGCAAGCGGCCAGTACACTCACACTTAAAGATGCCGCGGTAACAGCAACACAATGAATACGCTAAACGCCAATATAATTGCTTTGCAAATGTGCTCAGGCACCAACCCCGACGAAAACATGGCAACCCTTGGCGAGGCGTTAAATAAACTCCCCGCAGCCAGGCCAGTGCTTGTATGTTTACCCGAGGCGTTTTTAGTATTTAGTAAAAGTGGCCATGATACGCTAGCGGTTGCTAAACGTATTACTCACTACAAGCTGCAATTAAGTGCATTGTGTAAAAAGCATAATATTTGGCTAAATGCGGGCACTATCCCTGTGCCACATAAAAATAATAAATACTTTGCGGCCTCGCACTTATTTAATAGCCAAGGTGAATGCGTAGCCACGTACAATAAAATGCATTTATTTGATGTTGATGTGGCCGATAAAACCGCTAGCTATCGAGAGTCAGACTTTACTCAAGCAGGCGATGATGTGGTGGTTGTTGCTACACCGTTTGGTAAAATTGGCTTAACAGTATGTTATGATTTGCGCTTTAGCGGATTATTTAGCGCACTGGCGCGCCAAGGGGCTGAAATAATTTTAGTGCCCAGTGCTTTTACAGTCCCTACAGGGCAAGCACATTGGCAACCCTTATTAAAAGCACGCGCAATAGAAACGCAGTGTTACGTTATTGCAGCTGCGCAGTATGGAACACATCAAAATGGCCGTCAAACATACGGCCACAGTATTATTATTTCACCATGGGGCGAGCAAATAGCAACGCTTGAAAGTGGGGTAGGGTTTATAAGCGGTTACGCCGACCTAAACCAGTTAAATAAAATTAGAAGAGATATGCCCGTGCAATCTCATCAACGATTTAGAGAGCATTTATTATGAATTCGGTTGAACAGCATTTATTACACGACAGCCAGCTAAATCGAGAAGAACTCGAAAAAACGCTTGGGTATATTCATCAGCATAAAGTGGATTACGCCGATTTATACTTTCAATCAAGCCATCATGAGTCATGGGTGCTTGAAGACGGCTTAGTAAAAGAAGGCTCTTACAATGTTGAGCGCGGAGTAGGTGTACGTGCCGTTAGTGGTGAAAAAACAGGGTTTTCTTACTCTGATGCCATTAACCTTGAAGCGTTAAACAAAGCCGCAACGGCAGCTCGTAGCATTGCCGATGCAGGCGAAGAGAAAACCATTAAAGTATTTAGCGATGTGAAAGCAAAAGAGCAATTTGCCCCGCATCAGCCAATATCAAGCATGAGTGACAGCGATAAAGTGAGTTTATTGCGTGAGCTTGAAAACTACATACGCGAACTCGCCCCTGATGCTGAGCAAGTAATTAGTTCAATGTCGGCTGTATACGAAGAAGTATTAATTGCTGCTAGCGATGGCACGTTTGCTACCGATATACGCCCGCTTATTCGTTTAAACTGCTCCGTTTTACTTGAAAAAAATGGCCGCCGTGAACGCGGTGGTGCAGGGGGCGGCGCACGCTTAGATTATGGATACTTTAAAGAACTAGTTGAAGGCAAGCCACGCTGGATGGGCTTTGCCGAAGAAGCAGTACGCCAAGCTAAAGTAAACTTAGAGGCAATTGATGCGCCGGCTGGCACAATGGAAGTTGTGTTAGGCAATGGCTGGCCTGGCGTGTTGCTACACGAAGCGGTAGGCCATGGCCTTGAAGGCGACTTTAACCGTAAAGGAGCTTCGGCATTCAGCGGTAAAGTGGGGCAAAAAGTAGCATCTGAGCTGTGTACAGTAGTTGATGATGGCACCATGGCCGATCGCCGCGGTTCACTTAACGTTGACGATGAAGGCACACCTGCAGCTTATAACGTACTTATCGAAAACGGTATTTTAAAAGGCTACATGCAAGATAAGCTCAATGCGCGTTTAATGGGTGTAAACCCAACGGGTAATGCACGTCGTGAGTCGTATGCGCATTTACCTATGCCGCGTATGACCAACACCTACATGTTAGGGGGCGAGCATAGCCAAGCTGATATTATAAGCTCAGTTAAAAAAGGGGTATTTGCACCAAACTTTGGTGGCGGCCAAGTAGATATTACTTCAGGTAAGTTTGTATTTAGCGCATCAGAGGCGTATTTAATTGAAAACGGTAAAATTACCCAGCCAATTAAAGGTGCAACACTGATTGGCAATGGCCCAGAGGTGATGCAGCATATCTCTATGGTAGGCAACGATTTAGCCCTTGATAAAGGCGTAGGTGTCTGCGGTAAAGATGGCCAAAGCGTTCCTGTAGGGGTAGGTCAACCAAGCCTTAAAATAGACCAACTTACAGTAGGTGGCACCGCATAAAACAATAAAGCGCGAAGCAATTCGCGCTTTATAGGTTACCAATGCGAGGTTTACGCCTCGCTTTGCTCTTCTTTGTTCTTCTTCGCCTGTTCGTACCACAAAGCCATAAAACACTCAGTTAATTTATGCTCTATTTCAAGTGCTTTGTTGGTTGGGCAAAATAGCGTAAAGCTTGCTTTAAACTCACCAAGCTCTGTAGTGCCAAAATGAATAACCGGTGCCGGACCTGAAATTTTGGCATCGAGTTTACGCTCTATCATCGAATTATAACGTGTTGCTACATCGTGAAACTCTTCGCAGTACAGCTTTGCCTGATTGACTAACTCGTCATGAATAACATAAGGGTTAAAGCTCTCTCTGCGTACAATAGTAAAATGATGAGTAACAAAGCGCTTTACGTAATTAAGGTTTTTAATTGAGCTGGTGATCAGCTTATTATTTGGAATATAAATTGTTTTGCGTGAAAACTGATAAGTGTGCATGTCTATTTCATGCATGGTGGTTTTTACCCAGTCTGTTTCGGCTACTTCGCCAAAATAGTCACCTACTTGTATCCAATCACCTACTCTAAATGGGCGGGTGGTAACTAGGTAAAAAAAGCCTATAACGCATTGTATAAACTCGCGAGTTGCAAGCACTATAGCTACAGCAAACGCAGCAATAGACAGCGCAAAATTTTGTATTTCGGTCGACCATACAAATAGCAGCGACAGCACCATAACAAAATTAATAAAGTGCTTAATGTTATGAGTGATGTAACGAATGTCTTTTTCTTTTTTTTCTGCGCGGTTTCTTGCTAGTTTATCAACCAGTACTTTAAGCACAAATGCAATGGCAAGCACGAGCACAGAAACTAAAAAAGGGTGCATGAGTATGTCTTTAATCATAACTTCCAAATACGAGTAGCAATAGGCACGCTAAGTATATTGAGTAATCAAACCAATTAGCAAATTTAAGCTACATAAAATCACTTATACCAATTGTGTTAAGTTATGAGCCATTTATAGCTATAGGTGAATAGCGTTATAACCCTGTTAGCGCTTTATTTTGTACGCTAGAACGGCTACTACTTAATTAAACCGGTATTACTTAGCAGCTAGGCTGTGTGCTCTGTAATAGAGGCTTGCGCGTATTGAGCGTGTTTTTGGCAAAACAATACAAGCTCAATAGCAGCGATAAAAATAAGCGTGTAACCTAGGGTTTCTATGCCTTCCTCAATAATATTTTTAACTACCCGAACGTATTGTTCTCCCATAACTGAGTGCCAAAACTCGCCCTTGCCCATCATTCTCGAAAAAGCGAGTAAGGTCACTAAGCCAGACAGACAAATACCATAGCTCGGTGTTTGCGCATAGGCTTTTAACGAGCTGTAAATAAAGCCTCGTTGGGCTTTTAAGTAAAGTAGTACGCTCCCTAACAGCGTATATACAATTGCTTGCCATGCGCCATCAAACACATACATATCTAGGTAGGTGTCAAATTCTCTAACAAACATAGCAGCCGACAATGCAGCCAGTAACAGCGCGGCTATTTTAAGATTAGAGTGAATACGTGAGGCGTAGAAAAACAGCATACAACTTAAAAACGTTAAAATATCTTGCATGTGTTCGGTTAGTGTTTCTTCACTGTAAAGTGCATTTTGCTGTAAATCAAAACCTTCAAGCTGAATTAAAAAAGCCACACCTGCTAAGCATAATAAGTAAATAAAAGATCGCAGTAAAAACATATAAAAGCTCAAATAGAAAACAATGCGCGGCAGTTTAATTATAAAAATGGCTAAAAGCCAAAACATTATAGAAACTTTTTATATATTTATTGGTCTAAGTTTTTTGCTGTTAAATTAATGGGTTATGTTTTTATTTTATGTATTTATGATGTGTTTTTTGTAATAAGTTGAGTTAATTAGTTGTGCTGCATAGGGTTAAATGCGTTAAGCATAAAAAAACCCTTACTGAAACATAGTAAGGGCTTTTAACGTTATAAGCAGAATATGCCTAGCGCATCGTTACAAACTCTTCTGAGCCTGTAGGGTGCAGAGCAACAACGGCATCAAAATCAGCTTTAGTTGCGCCCATTTTCATAGCAACAGCAAAGCCTTGAATCATTTCATCAACGGCAAAACCAATACCGTGTAAGCCAACTACTTTTTCTTCAGGGCCTACGCATACAAGCTTCATTGCACACGGTTGGCGGTGTTGTGTAACGGCTGTGTACATAGCGGCAAAGCCCGATTTGTACACTTTTACATTTTCTTCGCCGTGGCGAGCAATGGCTTCTTGCTCGGTTTCACCAATAGTACCAATAGGTGGGTGGCTAAATACCACAGTAGGTACAAGGCTGTAATCCATTTTTAAATCATCAGGTAGGTCTTTATTAAATAAACGCTCTGATAGGGTACGGCCGGCTTTAACAGCGACAGGCGTAAGTTCTATACCGTGCTCAATAATATCGCCTACAGCATAAATACCAGGTACGTTTGTATTTTGATATTCATCTACTTTTACATAACCAGAGCTATTTAGTTCAACCCCTGCTGCTGCAATGTTAATTACATCAGTGCTTGGCTCACGGCCAATAGCCCAAATTACTTGGTCAACATTTTGGCTGTAACCATTTTCAAAATGAATGGTTAAGCTACCATCGCTTTCTTTAACAATTTCTTTAGGCGAGCATTCGGTATGCAGTGTTGGGCCTTCTTTTTTCATGATTTCTACCAGGGTTTCAACCAGTAGCGTATCAAAATTACGAAGCGGCGCATGTCTGCGTACAAATAAATGAGTTTCTGTGCCTAAACCATGCAGTACACCGGCAAGTTCTACAGCAATGTAGCCTGCGCCAATTACCGCTACTCGCTTAGGCTGCTCTGTTAATTCAAAAAAGCCATTTGAGTCTATACCATACTCAGCACCTGGAATATTAGGAGTATGCGGACGTCCACCTACTGCAATCAAAATATGATCGGCCGTGTAATGCTCACCGTTTACTTCTACGGTTTTGCTATCAACAAATTTAGCAAAACCATTAATTACGGTTACGCCATTGTTCGCTAAACCGTTGTCGTATCCTTTATGAATGCGACCAATATACGCTTCGCGGCTCTCAACGAGTTTGCTCCAGTTAAAGTCTTTTACTTCTACGTTAAAGCCGTAATCAGGTGCATATAAGTTAATTGCTTCAGCAACTTGTGCGCCATGCCACATTACTTTTTTAGGCACACAGCCTACATTAACACAGGTGCCGCCCATGTGTTTTGCTTCGATAAGCGCTACTTTAGCGCCACGCATTGCCGCACGGTTAGCAGAGGCAATACCGCCACTACCACCACCAATTGCAATGTAATCAAAATGCTGAGCCATGTTTTATCCTCAAAAAATATATTTAACTATAATGTGCCGATGATAGCATATGCTAAGTGCAAGTCACCCAGCGCGGCGCGCTAAAAAGCTGATAAATACAACAAACGAAATTGTTTATTATGCCGATCAGTTTCATCCTAAGCTATATTAGACCCATTAATGGAGGCTTGTATTTCACCGTTTTGCCCCAACTTAAAATTCATAGTCAATTAAATTGAGAAAATTCATGAGCGAAGCACAAACAAATCCACTCATTGGCCTAGAAGGCTTACCCCCGTTTTCAAAAATAAAGCCAGAGTACGTAGTACCGGCACTAAAGCACGGTATAGAGCAATGTCGTAAAGCCATAGATGACGTGTTAGCGAAAGGCTCGTTTACATGGAACGATTTAGTATTACCCCTTGAAGAAGCCGACGATAAACTCTCGCGTATGTTTTCACCGGTATCGCACCTTAATTCAGTCATGAATAATGACGAGCTGCGTGAAGCCTACGAGCAATGTTTACCACTTATATCGGAGTACTCAACATTTGTCGGGCAGCATCAAGGCCTGTACGAAGCGTATAATGCGCTTTATAACAGCGATGAATTTAAAACACTTAGCACTGCGCAGCAAAAAACCATCACCAACGCCTTACGCGATTTTAAACTTTCAGGCATTGCATTATCAGCAGAAGATCAAAAGCGCTACGGCGAAATTAGCACGCGTTTATCTGAGCTAGCCTCTAAATTTGGCAACAACGTAATGGATGCAACGCTTGCATGGCATAAACACATTACCGATGAAAGCCAATTGGCAGGCTTGCCAGAGTCGGCATTAGCGCTTGCTAGCGAAACAGCTAAAAGCAAAGGTTTAGACGGCTGGGTATTTACGCTTGATTTTCCGTCTTACTTACCGGTAATGACCTATGCAGATGACCGCGAACTGCGCAAAGAAACCTACACGGCATTTTGTACGCGCGCTTCAGATCAAGGCCCTAATGCGGGTGAGTTTGATAACTCAGCCATTATGAAAGAAGAGCTTGCACTACGCCATGAGCTATCGCAGCTATTAGGGTTTAATAACTACGCTGAAAAATCATTAGCAACTAAAATGGCTGAGTCGCCAGCGCAAGTTTTCTCATTTTTAGAAGACTTAGCCGCTAAGTCTAAGCCTCAAGCAGAGCAAGAAGTGGCAGAGCTAAAAGCCTATGCTGAGCAACACCATGGCATTACTGAGCTTCAAGCATGGGATTTTGGTTACTACAGCGAAAAGCTCAAGCAAGAAAAATACGCAATTTCAGATGAAGTACTGCGCCCTTATTTCCCTGCAGATAAAGTACTTAGCGGTTTATTTGAAACCGTTAACCGCCTTTTTGGTATTAAGGTAAAAGAAGTAAGCGACTTTGATAGCTACCACAGCGATGTTCGTTTTTTTGAAATTTTTGATAGCAGTAACACATTGCGCGGTCGTTTTTATCTTGATCTATATGCACGTGAGCGCAAACGTGGCGGTGCGTGGATGGATGACTGTATGGGGCGTAAAGTGCGCGCCAGCGGCGAATTGCAAACACCCGTGGCATACTTAGTGTGTAACTTTAATAAAGCGGTAGGCGACAAACCAGCGCTATTTACACATGACGAAGTAACCACGCTTTTCCACGAATTTGGCCATGGTATACACCACATGCTTACCCAAGTTGATGCTGCTCCTGTTGCTGGTATTAACGGCGTTGCATGGGATGCCGTAGAGCTACCAAGCCAATTTTTAGAAAACTGGTGTTACGATGAAGAAGCGCTGAGCTTTATTTCAGGCCACTTTGAAAGTGGTGAGCCATTACCAAAAGAGCTACTTGATAAGCTACTGGCTGCTAAAAACTATAATTCTGGCATGCAAATGCTGCGTCAGATAGAGTTTTCGTTGTTCGATTTTAGAATCCACCACGACTACCAGGCAAACCAAGAGTGCCAAATTCAAGCGATTTTAAACGACGTACGTAGCCGCACGTCGGTGGTTAACCCGCCTGAGTTTAATCGTTTTCAACATGGCTTTAGTCATATTTTTGCAGGTGGCTACAGCGCCGGTTACTTCTCGTACAAGTGGGCTGAGGTACTCTCTGCCGATGCATTTTCTAAATTTGAAGAAGACGGTATTTTTAACGCCGAAACAGGTAAAGCCTTCTTAGAAAATATTTTAGAAAAAGGCGGCAGTGAAGAACCTATGGAGTTATTTAAAAAGTTCCGAGGTCGCGAGCCAAATGTTGATGCGCTACTGCGTCACAGTGGTATAGCTGCATAAACAACTACTTAACCTTATAAAGCGCCTATATGGCGCTTTTTTTATGTTTTTTAATATATTGGCCAATTGTTTTTAGTAATTTTAACCTCCCGTACTATGCTTTGTGTATACGCAGCAAAATGGACTAGGGCATGGCAAAGTTGGTACTAACGATTGATGACGATTTGTATGTTCATCGAATTATTGAAGAGGCTTTAGCGGGCTTTTGTAAGCTTATTCACGCTAAAGATGGCGAACAAGGACTTAAGCTAGCCAAAAAGCACACGCCCGACATAATTTTACTTGATATAGAAATGCCCGGTAAATCCGGCTACCAAGTATGCCAAGCACTAAAAGAAGATGAGTCAACACACGATATACCCGTTATGTTTTTGTCCTCTAAGGTGGAGCTTAACGATAGAGTAAAAGGCTACAGCGTAGGCGCGTCTGACTACATAATAAAACCCTTCAACACCGAAGAGCTAATGGCACGCATTAAAGTGCTTTATGAGTACCGACAGCAATGTGAAAAGCTAAAATTTGATGTAGCTAAAGCGCAAGATACCGCCGCAATGGCCTTGGCAGAGTCTGGGGATATGGGGCGTATTGTTAGGTTTGTGGGGCAAAGCTATCACTGTCATAACTTTCAGTCATTAAGCGAGCACTTGCTTGCCTTTTTTAGCCCGTTTAATTTAGACGTTGTTATTGTATTTTGGTATCAAGGGGAGAGCTATTTTTATAGTTTAGAAAGTGGCGTATGCCCGCTCGAGCAGGAGCTTTTAGAGCAGCACCGTAATGCCAAGCGGTTTGTTGATATTGGTAGCAGCACCATTATTAACTACCCCAAAATATCTTTATTAATTAAAAATATGCCGGCTGATAATCGTGCTTTATACGGCCGTTATAAAGACTTATTCCCGCACATACTCGAAGTGACAAACGAAAAGGTCGTTGCTATGGAAAGAAACGAAAATAGCTTTGAACAAGCCACCCAAATTAGCACTGCTTTGCAAGATATAGTAAAGCAGCTTACTAGCCAAAATGTTGTACAAAACGACTACACAAGGCAGTTTATAGAGCAGCTTCATGAACTTAACTGTGCAATTAAGCAAACACAAGCACACGCCAATCCTGCCGATTTAACTTTATACATGTCGCAATTAGACGAAACTATGCAGCTGCTAGTAACCGCAAATAGTGATTTAGCGTTTATAAAGTACCAGCTTAAACAAGTGACCGAGAGCCGCAACGAATTATTGTGCAACTTACGCTCTAAAGTAGAGGAAGCCAGCTCACATAGTCTTGCGCATCAAAGCGATATAGAGCTATTTTAGTGCTTTAACGCTTGTTATACTGCAGCTGAAATTTTTCGTCGGAGTGTTTAGTGGTTATTCAGTGTGCTTTTAAAGAGTGTCGCCCATATTTAAATGAGCTAGAAACGCGTTTTAACTTAGCCCAATGGGCGCAAAGTTGTAGCGGCTTTACTCTGCACTACGACGATAAGGGCCTTAGCCTTTTAAAAAGCGATGAGCCTAAACTTGGCGCAATAAACGTAGACTTTGTAACAGGTGCAGTTGCTCACAGGCGTAAGTTTGGCGGCGGCAAAGGCCAATCAATCGCAAAAGCGGTAGGGTTAAATAAAGGCGCAACCCCCGTTGTACTTGATGCCACCGCCGGGCTTGGCCGAGATGGCTTTGTGCTAGCGTCACTTGGTTGTAAAGTTATACTGCATGAGCGCCACCCTGTGGTAGCAGCTTTATTATTTGATGGCTTAAAACGCGCTTACGAAGATGCAGAGATTGGTTCGTGGATGCAGCAAAATATGAGCTTAGTGTTTGGCTCAAGCCACACGTTGTTAGAGCAGTGCGAGAGCATGCCCGATGTAGTGTATTTAGATCCTATGTTTCCACACCGAGAGAAATCAGCGTTAGTTAAAAAAGAAATGCGCGTATTTCAGGCATTAGTAGGCGCAGACACCGACGCAGATGACTTACTTGAATTTGCCTATCCACTTGCCAGTAAGCGTGTGGTAGTTAAACGCCCCGATTACGCTCCATTTTTAAACAATCAAACCCCCAGCATGCAAATTAAAACAAAAAAGAACCGTTTTGATGTGTATGTAAAAGCGGCCATGGTTTAACGGTATTTAGCGTGTTGATCGGCTTTAAGGATCTAGGATCTTAGCGCGCTTTTATGTTAGAATTCGCACAATTTTTTGGCATAGTAAAGTAGCACAGCAATGATCTTAGATGATATTCGCATCGTTTTAGTTAATACCTCACACTCTGGCAACATTGGTTCGGCGGCTCGCGCCATGAAAACCATGGGTTTATCAAAACTGTATTTAGTGGACCCTGCTTGTGAAGTAGACAGCCATGCAAGCGCCTTAGCAGCCGGTGCAACCGATGTTTTAGGCAATGCGGTTATTGTTGATACCGTGGCTGATGCGATTGCCGATTGTGCATTAACTATTGGTACGAGTGCTCGTTCACGCACGCTGTCTTGGCCTATGGTTGAGCCACGTGAGTGCGGTGAAAAGCTAGTTGCTGAGGCTGTAAACGGCCCTGTAGCGCTTGTATTTGGCCGTGAAAACAGCGGATTAACTAACGAAGAACTACAGCTGTGTAATTACCATGTATGTATTCCTGCAAATCCACAGTACAGCTCGCTTAATTTAGCTATGGCGGTACAAACGCTAAGCTACGAAACGCGTATGGCGTTTTTAAATCAGCAGCCAAAGGCTGAGCAAGCAGACGATGAGACTGCTTACCCAAGCTCAAAACAAACAGAGTTATTTTACGATCATTTAGAAGAGACGCTCGATAACACCGGTTTTATTATTAAGCAGCATCCAGGTTTAGTAATGACCAAGCTACGCCGCTTGTTTAACCGTGCACGCCCTGAAGAGGCTGAGCTGAACATACTGCGTGGCATTCTTACCTCAATTAATAAATCTATTCCTAAGTAAGGTATAGCGATTGGTTATAAAAACCTGCGGGTAAATAACGAGCTAATACTTGACTAAAACACTCAAGTAATTACAATACACCTAATACTTGACCAAAAAGGTCAGGTATTAAAAATTTGTTAATAGAACAGTGTTCTTTAATCAAATTTTTATCAAGTGATAATACTTGACTATTTTACTCTGGTAATTAAAATTTGCACTCTTTTGTGCGGGGGGCGTTATGAAGTTAACATCAAAAGGCAGATATGCCGTAACAGCTATGCTGGATGTTGCACTACATGCGAGTGTAGGTCCTGTGGCCCTTGCTGATATTTCACAAAGACAAGAAATTTCTTTGTCTTACCTTGAGCAATTATTTGCCCGTTTACGTAAAAATGGCTTAGTGAGCTCGGTTCGTGGTCCTGGTGGCGGTTATTTGCTAGGCCGAGAAGCCGCGGTTATCTCTGTTGGCGATGTAATTAGCGCCGTAGACGAATCGGTAGATGCAACACGTTGCCAAGGTGCCGATACCGGGTGTCAAAGCGGTATGCGTTGTTTAACTCACAACCTATGGTCTGATTTAAGCGCACGTATCGAAGAGTTTTTAAATAATATTACCTTAGCTGAATTGGTGGAAAAATCAGATGTGAAAGAAATCGCATCTCGCCAAGATAACAGCATCAATAATGCAATTAAGCAGTTGGAAAACATTCAAGTAAGCTGTCAACTATAAAAGTTGACCTGCAGCGGAGAGAGAAATGAAGTTACCGATTTATTTAGATTACGCAGCGACCACGCCTGTTGACGAGCGTGTTGCAAAAGAAATGATGCAATGCCTGACAATGGACGGTAATTTTGGTAATCCTGCGTCACGTTCGCACCGTTTTGGTTGGCAAGCTGAAGAAGTAGTTGACCAAGCGCGTACAGACATTGCCGATTTAATTAATGCTGACCCGCGTGAAATTGTTTTCACATCGGGCGCAACAGAATCAAATAACCTTGCAATTAAAGGTGCAGCGCAGTTTTACAAAAAGAAAGGTAAGCACGTTATTACCGCTAAAACTGAGCACAAAGCAGTAATCGATACGTGTCGTGAACTTGAGCGCCAAGGCTTTGAAGTAACCTACATGGACGTTGAAGAAAACGGCCTATTAGATCTTAAAAAGCTTGAAGAAACTATGCGTGACGACACTATTCTTGTCAGCATTATGCACGTTAATAACGAGCTAGGTGTAATTCAAGATATCAATACTATTGGCGAAATGTGTCGCGAACGTAAAATTATGTTCCACGTAGATGCAGCACAAAGCGCAGGTAAAGTATTAATCGACGTACAACAGCTTAAAGTTGATTTTATGTCGTTCTCAGGCCACAAAGTATATGGCCCTAAAGGTGTTGGCGCACTTTACGTTCGTCGTAAACCACGTGCTCGCCTAGAAGCGCAAATGCACGGTGGCGGCCATGAACGTGGTATGCGTTCAGGTACACTTGCAACTCATCAGCTAGTAGGTATGGGTGCAGCATTTAGAATTGCTAAGCAAGATTTTGAAAAAGATCACGCACACATCAGCGCATTACGTAAACGCCTAATTGACGGCATTATGGCTGATATGGACGAAGTATACTTTAACGGCGCACAAGACCAATCAGTACCAGGTATTGTAAACATCAGCTTCAACTTTGTTGAAGGTGAGTCGTTACTTATGGCAGTAAAAGACATAGCGGTATCATCAGGGTCTGCGTGTACATCGGCAAGCTTAGAGCCTTCATATGTACTACGCGCACTTGGCCGTAACGACGAACTAGCACACAGCTCAATTCGTTTTAGTATTGGCCGTTTTACTACCGAAGAAGAAATTGATTACACCGTTGAATTAATGAAAAACTCTATCGGTCGCCTACGCGAGATGTCTCCTTTATGGGAAATGCATCAAGAAGGTGTTGATTTAGATTCAGTTGAATGGGCTCACCACTAATACGAGTGAGCACCTACCGTAGCAGGTAATGAGGATAGAATTATGGCTTATAGTGATAAAGTAATCGACCACGTAGAAAACCCACGTAATGTTGGTGTTTTAGACAAAAATGATCCGTCAGTGGCAACGGGTATGGTTGGCGCACCAGCATGTGGTGACGTAATGAAATTGCAAATTAAAGTATCGTCTGAAGGCGTTATTGAAGATGCAAAATTTAAAACATACGGTTGCGGCAGTGCAATTGCTTCATCATCACTTGTAACAGAGTGGGTGAAAGGCAAAACACTAGACGAAGCATCAACTATTAAAAACACTGATATCAGTGCAGAGCTTGAATTACCACCAGTGAAAATTCACTGTTCAATTTTAGCTGAAGATGCAATTCAAGCAGCAATTGCTGATTACAAAAGCAAACAAGCGAAGTAAGAGAAATTCATGGCAGTGACATTGACAGATGCGGCAGCAAACCGCGTACAATCATTTTTAGCAAACCGCGGTAAAGGTTTAGGCCTGCGCGTTGGCATTAAAACGACGGGCTGTTCAGGTCTTGCTTATGTACTCGAGTTTGTTGATGAGCTTAACGAAGACGATGAAACCTTTAAAGCTAAAGGCGTTACCTTAATTGTTGACGCTAAAAGCTTGGTTTACATTGACGGCACTGAGCTTGACTACACCAAAGAAGGCTTAAATGAAGGGTTTAAATTTAATAACCCTAACCAAGCTGACGAGTGTGGTTGTGGCGAAAGCTTTACTGTTTAAGCTCAGCTACCTTTGTAGTATTTTTAAGCCCTGCCAGTAATTGTAGGGCTTTGTTATTTGTGAAATTTGTATTTCTAAATTTTATTGGTTGAAGCTATGCGTTACTTTGAGTTATTTGCAATACCAGTTGATTACAACATTGACTTGGCAACAATAAATAAGCATTACCTAGAGCTGCAGCGCGCAGTGCATCCCGATCGCCACGCTAATGCGAGCAGCCGTGATAAGTTAATGGCCGTACAAAGTACCGCTGAAATTAACGATGCGCTACAAACGCTAAAACACCCAGTAAAACGAGCAGAATATATGCTCAGCGAACTAGGTGTTGATATTCGAGCTGAGCAACAAACACTGCAAGATCCAATGTTCTTAATGCAGCAAATGGAACTGCGTGAAGAGCTTGAAGAGCTCGCTTCAGCAAGTAATCCTGAGGCCGCTATCGCCAATTTTGAATCACAAATAAAGCAATTAAAAATCCAATACAGTAATGAACTTGCCGAGCAACTTGCAAGTAACGACGAGGCGCAATATCAACAAGCTGCTGACAACATTCGCAAATTAAAGTTTGTATATAAATTAGAAGACGAACTTGAGCGCATTGAAGACAGTTTATTTGACGATTAATTACTTGCTGTAAAGCGAGCAACACGAGTTTAAAGAGCATTATGGCATTATTGCAAATTGCTGAGCCGGGGCAGAGCGCGGCACCACATGAACACAAATTAGCAATAGGTATTGACCTAGGTACCACTAATTCATTGGTTGCAACGGTACAAAGTGGCGAAGCCCGCACATTAACAGATGACCTTGGTGCAGCCATGTTGCCATCGGTTGTGCGTTACCAAGCTGGCGGCATCACGGTAGGCACCGATGCTGCACAAGCTGCAACACAAGACCCAGCCAATACCCTTATTTCGGTTAAGCGTTTTTTAGGTAAAACCCAAGCCGAAATAGAGCAAAGCTACGGCCAATTACCTTACCAATTTTGTGAAGATAACGGCTCGCTTGCCATTCAAACCGATGCCGGAAAAATCAGCCCTGTTAAAGCCTCTAGCCATATTTTAGCGGCTCTAAAAGCGCGTGCAGAGCAAAGCTTTGGTAATCAAGACATTTTAGGAGCAGTAATTACTGTGCCTGCGTACTTTGATGACGCACAGCGCCAAAGCACTAAAGATGCAGCCGAGCTTGCTGGCATTAACGTATTACGTTTATTAAACGAGCCAACCGCTGCGGCAGTCGCTTACGGGTTAGACTCGGGCCAAGAAGGCATCATTGCTGTTTACGATTTAGGCGGCGGCACTTTTGATATTTCTATACTTCGCTTACACCAAGGTGTGTTTGAAGTAATGGCAACTGGCGGTGATTCGAGCTTAGGTGGCGATGATTTCGATTCGTTATTAGTCGATTACTTTAAACAGCAAACAGGTGTGTCATCATTATCACCTTCAGTTTTACGTTTATTCATCAATAAAGCAAAAGCCTGTAAAGAAGCACTAAGCCAATACGCTAAAGTAAATGTAGTGCTTGAATTTGACGAGCAAAAACACACCGTAGAAGTGACACGTGAAACCTTTGACGAGCTGGCCATGCCACTTGTTAAAAAAACACTTCGTTCGTGTCGTCGTGCAGTAAAAGATGCTGGCATCGAAAATGAAGAAGTGCTGCAAGTTGTAATGGTAGGTGGTTCAACTCGCATGCCACTGGTTCGCAGCCAAGTTGAAGGCTTTTTTGAAAAAGAGCCGCTAACATCAATCGACCCAGATCGTGTTGTTGCATTAGGTGCTGCATTACAAGCTGATGTATTAGTAGGTAACAAGCCCGATTCTGACATGCTATTACTTGATGTATTACCACTGTCGCTTGGCCTTGAAACGATGGGTGGGTTAGTTGAAAAAATAATTCCGCGTAATACCACTATTCCTGTTGCTCGTGCGCAAGAATTTACTACCTTTAAAGACGGCCAAACGGCAATGTCTTTACATGTGCTACAAGGTGAGCGCGAACTGGTTGACGATTGCCGCTCGCTGGCTAAATTTAGCTTAAAAGGCATACCGGCTATGGCAGCAGGCGCTGCACATATTCGAGTTACCTTTAAAGTGGATGCCGATGGCTTGTTAAGTGTATCAGCAATGGAAAAATCAACGGGTGTGCAAGCTGAAATCCAAGTTAAACCATCGTTTGGCTTATCTGATGACCAAGTAGCTAACATGCTTAAAGAGTCAATGAGTAACGCTAAAGACGACATGCAAGCACGTATGCTTAAAGAGCAACAAGTAGAGGCGCTACGTGTTATAGAAGCACTAGAGGCGTCACTTGCTAGCGACGGTGAGTTGCTCGACGATATTCAAATTGCTAATTTAAAAGCTGAAATAAGCGAGCTTGCTAAAGTGCGCGAGACCGCACAGCAACCAGGTGAAATTAAAGCCGCAATTGAAAAAGTAGATAACGCTAGCAGCGATTTTGCCTCGCGCAGAATGGATGCATCAATTAAAAAGGCCCTTACAGGGCAGTCAGTAGACAACGTTTAAAGAGGTTAGAATGCCACAAATTATTTTTCTTCCCCATCCGGAATTATGTCCTGACGGTGCAGCACTTGAAGCGCCTGCGGGCGAAACAGTCCTTGATGTGGCCCTTAAAAACGGCATTAGCATTCCACACGCATGTGAAAAATCGTGTGCATGTACTACATGCCATTTAGTGATCCGCGAAGGCTTTGACTCACTAGATGAAAGCGATGAGCTCGAAGACGACATGCTAGATAAAGCATGGGGCTTAGAGTCAGAATCTCGCTTAGGATGCCAAGCAGTTATTAGAGATGAAGACTTAGTAGTTGAAATACCTAAGTACAATCTCAATATCGTTAATGAAGAGCACTAGTTTTTAATTAACGAGAATTTTTTAAAAGCCGCTGTTTTTTACAGCGGCTTTTTTGTTTAAGAGATTGTATAAGCACGTAGCAGCGACTTTATGTCGCGTTTTTAAATGAATGATCACGTAATCATAATCGCCGGGTAAACCCGCTGCTACATTTACACGGTAGCAGCGACTTTACGTCGCGTTTTTAAATGAATGACCACGTAATCATAATCGCGGGGTAAACCCGCTGCTACATCTTACACCGTAGCAGCGACTTTATGTCGCGTTTTTAAAATAGGCCTAGATCTAAAGTGATCACGTTTTACAGGTCGAATTACAGTCAAGGAATTATCGCTTTTGGCTAAACCCGCTGCTACGCGTTTTACCTAACCCATAAAACTATTTCGGAGGTCTATTTTGAGTAATCTAATTTTTTGTGACTCGTTTATTAATGGTGAATTTTATAAAACCAATAAACGTTTTAGCGTTGACGACCCCGCGACCGAAAAAAGTATTGTTGAAGTAAGTGATATAGACGAGCAAGGCGTTAATAGCGCAATAAAGGCAGCGCAAGGTGCATTTGTTAAGTTAAAATCAACCAATGCTACTGAGCGAAGTGATACGCTAATGCGTTGGTATGAGCTGGTAATAAAACACAAGCAAACGCTTGCTGAGCTAATGACAAAAGAGCAAGGTAAACCGCTTAAAGAGTCGTTAGGTGAAATAGACTATGGCGCTGGGTTTATAAAATGGTTTGCAGAAGAAGCTAAACGCAGTTACGGCGATGTGATCCCCCCAACCGACGATACACATAGATTAACGAGCTTTAAACAACCTGTAGGCGTTGTGGCTGGCATTACTCCTTGGAACTTTCCGGTTGCTATGGTGACACGTAAAGTGGCGCCAGCATACGCTGCAGGCTGTAGCTTTGTGCTAAAACCTTCTGAATATACACCTTTATGTGCTTTGGCATTGGCATACCTTGCCGATCAAGCGGGGTTTGTAAAAGGGGCTTTTAACGTACTGATTTCGCAAGACGCAAAAACAGTCGGACAAATACTTACTGACTCAGAAGTGGTGCGCAAATTTACTTTTACAGGTTCAACAGGCGTAGGCAAGCAGTTACTTTCTCAGTGTGCGGGTACGATTAAACGTACCTCAATGGAACTTGGCGGAAACGCCCCCTTTATTATTTTTGATAATGCCGATATAGACGAAGCAATCGACGGCCTCATGGCGGCTAAGTTTAGAAACAGTGGCCAAGCATGTGTAGCCGCAAACCGGGTTTTTATACAGCGCAGTATTTTAGATGAAGTGCTTAGTAAAATTACGCCTAAAGTAGCCGCATTAAAAGTAGCCAATGGGTTTGAAGAGGACGTAGACATTGGCCCCCTGATTTACCTAAAAGCGAAAGAAAAAGTGCAGCAGCTTGTGCAAGATGCACTTGATAAAGGCGCAGACCTAATAGGGGATAACAGCGACTTAGGCGGCAGCTTTCAAAACCCGCTCATTGTTACTAACGTAACGACCGAAATGGATATATACCACGAAGAAGTATTTGGCCCGGTATTAACGGTTATTCCTTTTGATGAGGAAAGCGAAGTACTTGCCCTTGCTAACGATGTTCCATATGGCTTAGCGGCTTATTTTTATAGTCAAAATATCAAGCAGATTTATCGTATTAGCGAAGGGCTTGAGTTTGGCATGGTTGGTGTTAATGAAGGGGTTATATCTAACCCTGCGGCACCGTTTGGTGGAGTTAAGCAATCAGGCTTAGGCCGAGAAGGCGGCCATCAAGGGCTTGATGAATACCTTGAAGAAAAATATGTGTGTATCAAAGTTTAAAAAATGATGACAACTTAAGCTATGGAAAATTTGGTTTATCCAGCACGGTTTAGGTTACTAATACCAATTTGCTTAATTAAGTGATCAATTTGGGGATGGAAAAACGTGTTGATAGCTAGGCAAAAAATTCGCTATTTAGTTGTTCTCGGCAATCGCGCCTGCATTGCTCTACCTTGTGCATCCATGTAGTCGTAAATGAGCATTTTTTAACGCCGGTAGCGGTACGTTTAGCCCAAAAAAATGATTAAATATTATTGCGAATTGGTATAGGTTTATAACTACAGGTTACCTTTTTATTGCTAGATATAGGCCTTAGTGCTACATTTACGGCATAATTTTTGTTTAAAAATAATCAAAAATAAAAAGAATTTCTACTTGTAGAAATAACCCGTGTGTAAATGCCACCGCAAGGTGGCATTTTTTATAGCTTGAGTAAGTTAAGCTGGCTTATTTTATAGGTGAATAGCCAGGAAGGGTGGTTAAATCAACAAAGTCTAACTGCTCTGCAATTGCGTACTCATTTATGTAGTGCTTATACACTTCACTCTCTACAAATACCGCGAATATATCGGCGTCTAAATGGTTGTTCTCTACCATTTTTCCTAAAATAGCTAAACACTCACTCACTGGCTTTGCTTTTTTATAAGGCCTATCTACTGCTGATAAGGCTTCAAAAATGTCTGCAATGGCCATTAGCCTTGCCGGAATCGACATTTGCTCTTTAGTTAATCCTTGCGGGTAGCCTGTACCATCTAGTTTTTCGTGGTGGCCCAATGCATATTCAGACACATTACTTAAATGTTTAGGGAATGGCAGTGTGTCTAAAATATTTTTAGTCACATCCATATGGCGCTTCATAACATCGCGCTCGCCGAGCGTTAGTGTGCCCCTGCGTATTTGTAAATTCTCTACTTCATCTGCGTTTAGTAACGGGGTATCTTTGCCGTTTATAGTTAAGTGATAATGAGATGCTATGCGGTCAATATTCGCAACATCTTCATCTGATAAAAACTCGCCACCCACATTAACTCTTTGCAAAAACGCGCGATCTAAAGAAAGTTGTTTTAATTCGGTATCGAGTAAGCGCTCAAATTGTAAAACCTCAATTGGCCTATTGAGCTTCATTGCAGAGATAATTTGTTTTTGATAGCTTATTTCTAAATCACGTTTAATAACTTCAAATTTAGCTTCAATGTGTTCAATACGATCAAAAATAGTTTCTAACTTGGTCGACTTTTCCATGATGTGATCGGGGGTCGCTATTTTGCCGCAATCATGAAGCCAGCCTGCTATATCTAGCTCATGGCGGTCTGAATCGCTCATTAAAAAGTTAGCCAAGGGACCACGGTCAATTTTATGCACAGCATCAGCAAGCATTAAAGTAAGCGCAGGAACTCGCTTACAGTGTCCGCCGGTATGAGGGGACTTTTCGTCGATGGCCATAGC
Organism: Pseudoalteromonas sp. 2CM41L; assembly: GCF_023161905.1. Taxonomy (NCBI): domain Bacteria; kingdom Pseudomonadati; phylum Pseudomonadota; class Gammaproteobacteria; order Alteromonadales; family Pseudoalteromonadaceae; genus Pseudoalteromonas; species Pseudoalteromonas sp. 2CM41L. The sequence goes on along the minus strand of NZ_JALNTN010000010.1, from coordinate 86,122 downwards.
AATGGTTTCTACAAATTTAGAAAATAGCTCTTCCATTCCCTTAATAAGGGTAGAGTTTGTCAGTGATATAGCGCCTAACGATGCAAATGATCGTATCAATGTGACAAGTTCGTCACTATAAGTGATTATATTGTCGTGTTGATCTTTTACGTTGATCAGTTGGATCACACCAATAATATCATCGGTATGATCTTTTAGCGGAATCGTTAACATAGATTTAGTACGATATCCCGTACGCGCATCCATATTACGCGCAGCGCTCATATCAAAGGGCAGGGCCGCGTAGACATCCGGAATATTAATAATCTCACCAGAGTTAACCGCATGAGCGACAATAGCTGTTTCGTTTTCTTTTCCATCTATAAACAAATCTATATTAGGAAAGTCAACGGGCTTCCCTGAAGCTCCCCCTAAATAGAGGTCTAAAGATTTATTAATAACCGTTTCAAACTTTAGCTGCTTGTCATCTGTAATAGAGTAAATAGTCCCTGCGTCAGAGTTAGAAATAGACATAACAACTTGTAGAATTTCTTCAAGAAGTTTACTCGCATCCTTTTCTGTTGTTAGCCTAATACTAATATCAATAAAGTGATGAAGATTTGTTCTATCTTTAATGTACTCAGACATATTATTACTACTTTGTTTTGTGAATAAAGGCGCCATTCCAATCCTGTGCTAAAGTTTGCAAATCGGTATTTTTAATTCGGTTAATAAAAATGTGGTAAACGTGGTCAGTCAATAAGCTAGTTTCACTTAGCTCTTCAAATAACGATAGAGCGAGTTGCCAATTTTTATTATTGTAATGCTGCATAGCAGTGAACGACTTTTTAATTTCAAATAGCTGGCTTTCGCTTATATCAGCTATAAAGTTGACAGGCTCATATAGCTCAGTTGCATTTACTTTACCCACTACCTGTACTTTATCAATTAAGCGAAATGCAATATGTGGACAAGCAAGCATTGTCTCTTCTGTAACCAGAATAGCTACCCCGTAAAATTTGGTCAAGCTTTCTACTCTTGAGCCTAAATTAACTGCATCTCCAAGTACTGTATAGGCTTTTCTGTACACCGAGCCCATATCGCCAACATTCATTTCGCCAGTGCTTATACCCACACCAATGCTAATGGGAGGAAGCTGTTGCTCAGCAAATGCTTTATTAAGGCTTGTAAGGCCTGCTACCATGGCCATTGCTGCTTCAACACCGTGTTTTGCGTGGTCGCTATCTTCAAGTGGGGCATTCCAAAAGGCCATAATCATATCGCCTACGTATTTGTCTATTGTGCCGCTGTGATCAAAAATAACTTTTGTAGTCGCCGATAAGTACTGATTTAAATAATCACTTAATTGATTTGCGCTCATTCCTTCCGACAGCGCAGTAAAACTTCTTATATCAGCAAATAATACGGTCATATTTCGTTTTATACTTTGCTGAGTAAGCTGTTTACGTTGGCGAATTAACTGCTCAATATGATCAGGCGGTACATACTGATTAAACATCGATTTAATTTTTCGGCTGTGCTTCATTTCTGCTATAGAGCCAATAAAAACAAAGTAGGCTGCTAATAGGGAAATAAGTAACAGCGGCATAAATAGCGGCAGACTAATTTTTTGTACTGACCATAAATAAAAATTAAGCAATATAACCAGCCCGGCCATACTCACTGAAAGCGTGACAATAAAGCGGGCGCTTTTACGAAAACTTAAAAACGATAAGCAACAGCCCACAAAGGTAATTATTAATAATGTTGCCCCTAAAGCCCATGTGGGTTGAGAAGGTAAAATTTCTGGATGGAGTAGCCCTTCAAAAATATTGGCATGCACTTCTACCCCAGGGTATTGTAAACCCACTGGTGTTGCTCTTAAATCAGCTAAACCAATTGCGGATGTACCAATAAATGCTACGCTGCCTTCTAATTGCTGCTCGGCAACTTTTTTGGTTAATACATCTGTGGCAGAGTAATATTGAAAACTTTTAGCACGGCCTTTGTACGGGATATAAATTTGGCCGTACTCATCTGTTTGAATCCAATGCTCATGAAATTTAACCCCTTCAAAAAAAGTCAGGTCGCCTTGGGCACTCGCGCGTGTTTCAACACTGTCCGCTAAGGTATATAAACGTGCTGCCTCAAGTGCTAAAGAAGGGTAGAGCTTAGCACCGACTCTATTAACCAGTGCCGCTTTACGGATAAATCCGTCGTTTTCGCTGTGAGCATTGATAAATCCGTTGCCCGTAGCACTATTTTGCAGCATAGGTATATTAACAGTAGCGCCTAAAAACTGGGTTACTTGGGAGTTACTTTGCTCGCTCTTAGGCCATAGTACGCTTGTCTCTGGCAACGGGTTACGCTGTTTGTAGGTATCGTTGTTTAATAAAAAACCCAATACGGTATCGTTACTATTGAGTGCTTTAGCAAAGGTGGTATCAGCATCTACCTGATGTTTAATATCATTTAAAGCTACTTTGTATGCACTTAATAAATCAGGGGCTCTAGATTGAATTTGGTTAACAGGGTTTGTTTCCGGTTCAGAAAAAAATATATCAAATGCAATAACTACAACACCGGCCTCTGTGAGTTTATTTACCAGGTCAGCCATTTTTGCCCGGCTCCACGGGAAACGCCCTTGCTCTTGCATCGTTTTTTCATCTATGTCGATAATAACAACGGTTTCGTCGAGCTGACGGGGAGTATCGGGTAAAGTTAGCAATAGCCTAGAGTCGTAAATAATACCTTCGACCCTATTGAGCAGCTTGGCTAATGCGCCACTAGAGAATAATTCTACAGCAGCTATAAGCAGCGTAATGGCTAAGCCTACAAATATGTGGCGATAAATTTTAGGAATATAAACGCGAGAAATAACTATTAATCCTTACTTGGCGTAAACTCAAACGTTCGGCCTTCTCTGGCACATTCAATATTAATATGCTCGCCATAATTTGCCTGTAAATGTGTTTCTATTGCGAGTAGCTCGTCATCGGTTCTTGTTGGGTCGTGGCTTATAATCGCTAAATTTTTAATACACGATTGCATTGCTAATTCAGCTACTTGCTTAAATGTACTATGCCCCCAACCGTGCTTAAGCGTGAGCTCTTCGGTAGTAAATTGTGCATCATGAATTAATAAGTCAGCATCTTTAATAAAATCAGCCCACTGGGTAACTGTGGTTTTAACAACACCGGGTGGGGCCAATTCGTTATCTGTTATATAAGCAATTTTTTTGCCTTCAGCATGCACACAATACGCTGTACCACCGCCTGGGTGATTTAACGGCGCGGTAAATACGTTAAAACTATTTAGAGTAAAGTTTTTTTGAGTAGCAAGCTGAGTGTTTAATGTAATGTTTGCAGGTAAGTGTTGGTAGCTAACCGGAAAAAAAGAGCCAGACATTTGCATTAAAATCGCATTTTTAGTTTGCTCGTCTTCAACATCACCTACAACAATGGTTATATCACGATCGGCTTGGTAAATAGGCTTAAAAAAAGGAAAGCCTTGAATATGATCCCAATGATTATGCGTTAATAAAATTGCAATGGGGGTCGTGTGCTCTATGAGCTTTTCACCTAACTGTGCAATGCCCGTTCCTGAGTCGAGAATCAGGCTTTTGCCATTTGTTTGCTCAACATACACACATGAGGTGTTACCACCAAATAGGTGCGTATGCTCACCCGGAGATGGCATTGAGCCTCTTACGCCATAAAATTTAACTTTCATAATTTAGGGCTTAACTCCATCAGGGTAAAAGTTAAACTTAGATAAACTGACATTATTAGAGGCATTATCAAAGCATGTACTGCTAAGTACCACTTGGGTATCTGTTTGTAAAAGCATTGATGTAAACTGATGTGTGCCATCGCATTGATTAGCCTGATAATAACCAAGCGTATTTTCTCCAAATAAGGTGTCGATAGTGCCATTAGCTAATATACGGCCAATCACCCCTTTAGAATCACTCATGCCTGATAAAATTATATTACCTGTAGTATCAATCGCCGCATCGGTAACTTTAGTATCAGAACTTGGTGCTAATTGATATTGCCCCACACCACTAGTGGCAAAGCTTGTATCTTCAGTTCCATCTGGTTGTAACTTGATGATCACCGCTTGGTTTGGCGTAGTGCCTTCATTAGCAACTAAATAGAGATTTGCCGCGCTATCGGCGAGTATTTTTGCTGCTCTATTACTAATATCTGTCGAAGAGCGGCTATCTGTATAGCTAAATAGCGCGTTAGCATCGTCGTCTATTTTCAACATTATTAATTGCGAGTCACTGCCAGATACTTGCTTGCCTGCAATATATATATCTTTATTTGCATCTATATAGAGTGTTTCAAAAAACTCATCTACGCTGCCGTAGTAAGCACCGCTTGTAGCAAAGCTATTTTCTAAATTACCATCGCTTTTTAACATCGTTGCAAACGATCTTGTTACGCTTAAAGCATTAGTCGAAGATCCTACAGCAACAATATAGCCGCTGCTATCTACTGCAACATCTGCAAAGTTAATATTGATATTTAATATATCTACAGTGGTATAAATACCTTCGGTGGCAAAGCTTTCATCTAGGTAACCGTCCTGGTCTATTTTTGCTATAAAGCCTTCTTCGTTTAAACCGTTTATGAGTGTACCCGCAATAATGATGCTGCCATCGCTAAGCTCTTTTAAAGTAATGGTTTTAAAGGCAACATTAATATTTAGGGCTTTACTACCATCAAGGCTAAAGCTGGTATCAATAATGCCTGCACTGGTATAGCGAGTGAGCACTAGCTTATTATTAGTATTAAGTTGTGCAATAGAGGCACTTAAAAACTTATTGGCTTGCACGCCGTTTTGTAGCTGCAATACATTCATTGATAAGTCGTCTGAGCTAACACTTAAGTCATTTATACTTGTATAGCCATTTATTGCAAAGTCGGTGTTTAAATTTGCATCACTCGTTATTGACGTTACAAAAGGCTCATTAGATGAATCGTTAAATCTGCCTGATAGCCACAGAGTGTCATTTACATCAATAGTTGATGCATTAGCAGATTGATGACTGATAACGTTAGAGACGATGTTTATGCCTGCATTGCCGTAGCTGGTGTCAAGCGCGCCATCAGATATAGATACTCGCGCCGAAAATAGTTGCTCGTTTTGGGTATCACCAGAGGCTTCCACACCAGTAGTACCTGAGAGAATTAGTTGATTACTCATAGGGGCGTATTGCACACCCGTTATTTGTGCGCCGCCATTAGCAGAGCCCGAGTTTCCATCAATATTATAAATTGTAATTTCTTCTTCAATATCATCATCGTCAATATCGCCTAAGTGGTCGACTGAAATCAAAACTGCTTCTTTTTCACCTGATGGACGAGTAATATAACCTCCTAAATAAGCAGTAAAATTAATCGCGTCTATGCCACCAATAGCAAATAGCTCATCGTCCCCTTCTTCATCCGATAAATCTAATATAAGCGCTTCGCCAGAGTTAAAACTTCCTCGATTGTTGCCATCCGGAATAAGGTATCTGATAGTTGCATCTAAATCACCTTCTTCACCTATGGCGCTGCCCACTACAAGTAAATCAGAGTTACCAAAGTTTTTAATAGCGTGAGATTCATCATCCAGGTTCTGGCCACTTACATCCACTATACCTGGGCTGCCTGATTCATAAGCGAGGGACGATACATCAAATTTAAGAAATAAACTGTCTTTGTCTGAGCCACTTACCGAGTAGCCAACGCCTTGTATTTTATTATCGGTGAACTCAAGGTCGTTTATTACAGATTCACTAGCCAGTGTTGTACATTTAGTACCGCTGTTAGCGTCACCAGAGTTAGTACTTATAATGCCTGTAGCACTCATTTTTAATAAACATGCTTCAGTTTCTGAGCCATTAAAGCTTGAATAACCTATAAACAGCTCACCATTACCAGAGATGATAGCAGTGCCTTTTTCATCTTCACCTAGGTCAATTGTTATAAAGCCATTGCCATTAAATGCTGTGTTTACATTGCCGGCATTTGTATATGAAGCAACAATAATATCTGCGTCTGAGTTGTTATTGTATCCAACAAAATAAAGGTTAGTGTTAAGCTCAATACTGTCGTTAAATTCACCGTCAGAAAAAACACGCGTAAGGTCTATTTGCCCATTAATTGGCCGCCCAAATGTATCATCTTCCACTGGAATTAGCGGGTCGTTTTCGCGAATAATGTTTACAGTAACGGTTATTGTCGTGGTTTCATTTGGAGAACCATCATCAGTAATATTAATATCTATAGTATGTTGCGTAGCCGTTTCATAATTGAAAGGGCTTGTACCATTTGCGCTTAATTGTCCGCTAATGCTATCGATACTAAATAGCGTTGTTTGGCCGCCGCTTAGGCTAAAAGTGAGGGTGTTATTTTCAATATCAGACGCTGTTACAGTACCAATTGTTTCTCCATCTGTGGCATTTTCACCAATAGCAAAGGTTTGGTTTACTGCCGTTGGAGCATCGTTAATTGGTACAATTGTAATGGTTAAATTACCTTGCACCTCATCAGTACCATCACTTAATGTGTAGGTGATTGTTGCTGTGCTTTCGTTGTTTAAGGCGGGGGTATATTTAATCTCATTATTTTCAAGGCTCGCTGTACCAATATCCGCTGTAACAGCTGTTATAGCTAGGGTATCGGTTGCATCTGCATCGGTGTCGTTGCTTATAACGTCAATGGTTGTTTCGGGAGCATCTTCATCGATTGTTGCTGTATCAGGTTGCGCTACAGGCGCATCATTTACCGGGGTTACATTAATGGTTAGTGTTCCCGCAGCAGTGTCTGTACCATCGCTTAGGATATAATTTACGATTACTTGGCCATTAAAGTCGGCTTCTGGCGTGTAAACAACGTTAGCACCAGAGCTAGAAATAGCGCCAACATCAGCATTTACAGAAGTAATAGAAAGAGTATCGTTTTCTATATCAGTATCGTTGCTCAGCACATTTATATTTGTTGCTGCGGCATCTTCTAAAATAGTGGCAGTATCAGGGTTTGCTACAGGGACATCGTTCACAGGTGTAATTGTTACTGTAAGCGTACCTGTAGCACTTTGCGTACCGTCACTAATAGTGTAGGTAACGCGGGCAGTGCCATTATCGTTTGCTTCAGGTGTATATTGAATTTGATTATTAGCAATAGAGACATTACCAACATCACTTACTACTGAACTAATTGTTAAGTTATCGCCATCTAAATCAGTATCATTACTTAGTACATTTATTAAAGTTGCCTGTGCATCCTCAGCAATTGTAATATTATCGGAATTTGCCACGGGTGCATTGTTAGTCGGAGATATAGTTATTTGTAAATTGGCGCTGGCACTCGCTCCATTACCATCTGATACTGTATAAGAGACAATGGCAACTCCATTACTGTGAGGGGGGGGGCTATACTGAATTTTATTATCAACAATGCTGGCTGAGCCAAATTCGGTGCCTACAGTTGTTATAGTTAAATTATCACTGTCTATATCAGTGTCGTTGGCAAGCACATCAACTAAAATTGGCGATGCATCTTCTTGCATTGCGGCGCTATCAGCCACTGCAATGGGGGCATCGTTAACCGGTATAATAATGAGGGTGGCTATTGCGCTGCTTTGAGCTGGCGTGCCATCTGCAATGCCATCAGAAATCGTATAGTTTAGGGCTACTTCACCAAAGTAATTGGGCTCAGGTGTATACTCAATTCTATTGTTTACAATGCGTGCACTGCCGATTGTATTTGTAACATTAGTCAGGGTAAGTGTATCGCCGTTGGCATCGGTATCGTTTTCTAATACGTTTAGCGAAGTAGCTGGGCTGTCTTCTAATATCGTATATTCATCATCATTAGCTTCAGCAGGGGAGTTAGAGCCTGTTTTACTTAATACAACTTGTGCTTTGGATGTTAGCCCTTGTTCATTTGAAACTGAATAAGTAAAACTATCAACATCTAATGCATCTGAATCGGGTTGATAGGAAAATGACCCATCAACGTTAAGTGTCAAAGTACCGCTTTGTACGTTAACTACGGGAGTGGTGTTAACGGTGAGATTACCTGGCTCTATGTTTACATCGTTTTTAAGTAAGCCATTTTCAGCTGAAATAACCAGTGTTTGATTATACTGAAATTGGTATTCATCATTTTGAGCATTAGGGGTATCAGGCGTGCTATTTATTGTGAGTGTTACCGTTGCAGTGGCAGTGGCACCGAAAGTGTCGATCACTTGGTATTGAAATTCATCGATACCGTAGTAGTTAGCATCAGGAATATATGAAAAACTACCATCGGTAGCTAATTGCAATTGCCCATGGGCAGGTGAAATAAGATAAGTATCATCAATGATGAAAGTATCATTATTAGGGTCTGTGTCGTTAGCAAGTAAACCCTGGCTTGCATCAACTACAAGTGTGGTATCTTCATCTACACTATAGCTATCGTTTGCAGCAGTAGGCGGGCTATTTTGATCCAGTGCATTAATTGTAACACTTGCAATAGCCTCAGCACCTTGAGCATCAAAAATACGGTACTGAAAACTATCAGTGCCTTGCATATTTGCACTACCTACATATTCAAAGCTGCCATCAGCAACAAGTGTGAGAGTACCCTTACTTGGTAGGTTAACAGGCGTTGTATCTAGAGTGAGTAGATCTTGGTCTATATCGCTGTCGTTATTTAATAAGCCGGGGGCGCCAACTAATAACGTTCCGTCAGCACTTATGTTGTATGTGTTATTAAGGGCTATGGGGGCATCGTTTACAGCGTTAATCGTAATTTCTACAATGCCGGTATCTGTCATCCCAAGTTCATTAATTACTTGGTAACTAAATGCATCAATGCCGTTAAAGTTAGCTCGTGGCGTATAAGTAAAATCACCGCTTTCGCTGAGTGAAATACTGCCATGCTGAGGGGTAACTAAAGGGGTTGCGTTTATATATAGCTCCCCTTGGTACTCATCAGTGTCGTTAGTTAAAACGTTGCCTTGTAAGGCTTGATCTTCATTAACTAAAAATTGATCGTTTACCGCTTTTGGCGCAAAGTTTAGCTCTCCTCCTTGCGGTGCTACGTTAATTAATTCTGCAAAGCCACTTTCACCACTGCCATCTACACCAGTTATTAAAGCTTGATAGCTTTTATCAGCTAATAGGTTGTCTACACTAAAACTAGAGCCTGATACGCTTAAAAACTGCTGGCCATTTTCTAGCGTATTTATATTGCTGGTGGTAATGCCAGCTTCGGTTGCTAAGTAAATATTGTAGCGGTTTAAGTTTTCGTTTTCTTGCCACGCTAAATTAATCGTTTGTCCGTCTCGCTGTGCTGTTGTGCCTTCTATTTGGTAGGGTTGCCAATTAGCCGTCACTGCGTCTGCAAGTACCTGGTTGTTAAGGCTATCGGTGACCCATATCTCTAAACGCAGATCACCAGGATCAACGCCATAAAAGTAAGGGCTCAACCCTATAACCGACTGCTCAAAATCTGTTCCACATGCTTGTGTGCAAAGTGCTAGGCTTTTATTTACACTCGGCAGTACTAAATTTACTGCGCTAATGCCATCGGGATCAGATACGCTAAGTAAAAAAGTGATATTGCCTTGTATAACTTCATTAGTTTGCGAAAGAGTTATTGTAGCTTGAGAGTTTGCAACCGTTGTGCCTACAACCCCTCTGCTAGAGGCCACAGCACCCGACACCTGTGTTTTAGTAACAACAGAGTCACCCGTTATACCTGTAAGGTTTATCGGTGTAGCAGAAGGGGTGGGTGTAACTTGTTCTACAGGTAGCTGTTCTGAGTCTTGTTGAGCTGTCTCATCGGAGCCTCCACACGCACTAAGCAAAAAAACCATTGAACCGAGCAAAAAGAGGTTCTTTGCTGTCATTCTACATACTCCAATAAAAAGCTTTATATTCAAGTTAGTTAACCTGAATAATAGTTAAGAAAATTATTACCCACAGTGCAGGTTACTTAAGGTTCTAATCTAAAGTCGCCACCGGCATTTACAGCAGGGTTATTAATTTCACTAAGGCTAAAATCACCCGTGATGGTATCTATGTCATTTAAAAACACAGCATCAATTTGGCCAGTTGCTTTATTGTTGTTATGAGAAGCAAATGTAATGGCTAAATCTAGTTTGGTTAAATCAATTAAGCCGCTGTAAGCTGCGTACCAGTTACCGCCAGCATCATTAAAGCTAATTTCACCATCGGGAACTGTGCCGTTGTCAAAATCTACCGACATAGACATAGAAAAATCACTGACTTCTCCTAGACTCGACGACACATCAAAGCTGGTTGCTTGGTAATTAAAAACACCTTGGCGCTGCGCGATTTGGTCAATTAAGGTTGCATCATTTACCGCCTGAAATTGCTGCTGAGCATAAACATCAGTTATTGATATATCGGCATCTGTCGTTTTTTCTGAAGTATTGTTTTGTACTATTGATTGCTGCTCTGTTGGTTGCTCAACACTTGTGTCATCACTAATAGTCGCTATGGTTTGGGTAAAAACAGCAGGTGCCTGAGTTGTTTTAATCACGCGCCCTAATGAAGTAACCTGCGCAAAAGAAAAAGGCTCATTACTGCCAAGGGATACAACACTTTGATCTTCTAGTGTTAAATCTATTGCGCCATCCCAAACAGCTACATACATATCACCATCTATAAGCTGTAGTTCAAAATGGGTACCGCGAATACCAATTGATCCAACTGGTGTTTTAACACTGTACGCGCCACCATTTTTTTTAATAACACCCGAAATAGAGCGCAGCCCGCCTTTTATTAGCTCAATAGAGGCAGAGCCTTGCTGAGTCGTTGTATTAAATTCATAGTTAGCAATATTTAGCTCAGAGTTTTCTTTTAATGCTATTAAGCCGCCATCAGACATTGAAAATTGCGCTTTGCTTTTTTCGCCAGTCGTTATTTTATCAACGCCATATACCGTGTCGCGTCGCTTAAGTGTTCGTTGTTGGGCGGATTCGGCATCTGTAGCAAGTACAGCGCCCCGAGCTAAAATAGTTTTTCCTGCAACAGTTGTGCTCGCTTGAGAATAAAAACTCACACAAAGTAAGGTGGTTAATACCTGAATTAAATGTTTCATAAGTACCTTAATTAGAATGAGTAACTTGCGCTTATATTGGTATCAAAGCGATCGTATTCGAACAAAGAAATATCACTGGTTTTGTCTTGGTAGTTCAATGCTAATTGCAACGCTAAACTTTTATTAACTAAGTAGCGTAACGAGCTAGAAAGTATCAATAGGTTATCGCTTCGCTCTTGAAGAAATAGCGGGTGCTCATCCTGATATTCAATCCATTGATACCCTGTTTGTGCAGAGACTTGCCATTGTTGGCTAAGCAATGCATTTATTTGGTAATAAATTCCGCTAATGCTTCTTGCATTAAACTCACCTTCGTCAATGTTAGCGCTTTCATTTTTAAAGTTTGCGCTAACGCTTTGGTACCATTTTTGAGATAGATAACTTGCACCTATATTAAGAGTGTAAAAGGAGTTATCTAGTTTCTCGTCAAATGTATTATTCATAAGGCCAATTGATAGCGCTCCAAATACACTTAACTGTTTATCAAACTGGTAACTAGTTCCACTTGTTAATGATGTCTCGGTTCTGTATAGCTCGCCATCTAACAGTAAAGGCGTAATACCAGCTTGCAAATACCACAGGGTGTTATCATTTATCTTTTGTTGGTATCGACCTGATATATTGGTATTAATACGGTCGTATTCAGATAGCTCATTAAATTTATACCAATCGGTATTTACACCTAAAGCAAAAGAGCTTCGCTGATCAATGGGGTGAAAGTACCGCCCTTTATAATTTAGCTTTATATAATTATCGTCAGTGCTTTTACTTTCTGGTGATAGTAAAAACTCACCCAAATTAGGGATTAAAATTGTATCCTCAGAGGTGCCTGCATTAACGTTACCATCTACACCATATGCAAGCTCAATGCTCTGATCATATGTACGCTCTGTTAAGCGCTGCTTGTGCTGTGATGTTGCTAATAAAGAACGAGCCGCTTTTTTTACACCCTCTGGTGAAGTATCAGTATTAATTAATAAAGTCGCTTGAGCGTTAGCTGCAGGTAAATTATTGGCAGCAATATAAGATTTTACTAAATATAAACGTGCCTCATACCACTGTGGTTTTGCTTCTATTACTCGCTCAAAAGCAAATACCGCCGGAGCAGAAAGACCAGAATTTAGTGCTGAAACCCCAAGCAAGTAGTCAAAATCAGGTTCGCCCAAATATTTATAGTGTTTTTGACTGCTTTTGTATGCTTCATCAAATTGCTTTTGCGAAATTAAATATTGCAGTTCACCAAGTAGCTTTACATAGGAAATATTATTTTGAGCTTTTGCATTCAAACTAGCAAAAGAAAGGTAACCAAGTAATAAAATAAAAATAGCGTGTTTGATCATGCTCGTTAGAATATCCCAAGAAGAAGTGGTGGTTTGCTAATACTAAATGCTATTAAACGTTAATAAGGTAGCACTTTCTGTTTATATGTAAAGTATATTGGTGCATTATTGTGCGATTGTAAACAGCAAACTAATTTAGTATCTGATCAAGTAAGGTATTAGGTAAAGTAGGATAGATGAGCAAATTTAAATTTAAAAACGAACGGGGGATAAAACAGGAACAAAAGGAAAAGAATGGGGCGATTGACGGGGCTTGAACCCGCGACAACCGGAATCACAATCCGAGTTTTGCTTTTGTATCTTCTTATATTTATTCTGATTTACTTGCACACAGAACCTGTAGGTAATTATTTATCAGCAAATGGTTAGATTAAGTGATACTCCAACACTCACAGCTATGTTCATGTTGGAGGACGGAATTTTTCAAATTAATTGATTTCAAAGTTATCTGAGTCTAAAAGAGAAAGTCTTTCATCCCGTAAGTTAGCAGATTGATTTTTTATGTTTTTTAGCTTTATTGCACTTAGACTGTTTCCTATACACCGTTTAGCATCTTCGTAGCCTTGTTTCATCCATGTATCAATTTTTTCTGGTTCAAAAGCAAGCATATCTTTAAATGTGTCAGATATAAAATCTTTTGGACGAACTTCAATGATTGTTGTGTTGGGATATTTATGCCTATCAAAGAAACTACCATCTTCGAGCAGGGATACGATGAGGTGGCTACAACCACTTTCTATTAATGGCTGAGCAGGGGTGTTGCCTTGTTGATCAAAAGCTCCACCTATACCACCATCTCTGTATTTAACGCCGTTAACAGCTTTAGCCTTGAACAAGAATGGCAGTGCAGCAGAAGCAATTATAGCGTCTTGGATTGTACTTTCAGGTAGGCTCTGTAAGTGCCAAAATTCGGAGTCCTTATTTTTAAAGCCTAGTTTGGTAGAAAGAATATAATTGATGCTATCACTTAGACTCCCGTCACTTTTATAAATACCAACATAGAGCGGCAAACCTTTGAGTATTTCATTTGGTTGGGAGTAACTCTTCAGTAAATCAACAATAGGATCAGTCTTATATACGTTAGCCTCTTGATTTTCTAAATACCTATTATGAGCTTCTTCTTGTTTGTGGCTAGCAGAAAAAAAATCATATACATCTCGTGACAGATTTAATGCGCCTTTTAGGGAGCCGCAGGCTATTACTAATGGAGAGATTTTAGCAGCAGGAATAAGATTTGATAGTAAAGACACAGTAGTAAGAAATTTATTCTTTTCTAATTGAAGCGGTGGTATATCGGCAAGCTGTTTCCAGATTTTTTCTAGGCACTTAGCTGCTTCAGAGATATCTTTTTGCGCACTTACTACTGATGCATTTAAAGCACCTATACTTGTACCTGACACCTCATCTGGCTGGATCCCTGCCTCTGCCATGTACTGTAAAATACCTACTTGATATGCACCTTTTGCTCCCCCTCCTGAGAGCACCAGCCCTAGCTTATCTACCATGTTGTGTGTCCCTTAAGTGAATGTTTTCATCGGTTATTCGATTAAACCATCTATTTACCCTGATTTTTGAAGGTATTTCTTTTAATGTGTTTTGAGCGTTGTTTCTATTCAAAGAATCTTCTGTTAATTGATGTAGTAACCAAGTATTAGGTTCTGTATGTTTATTACTCCAATCACTTAGATAGTTAAGTGATAGGGTGTTAGCTTTATTTAACCTTGCCAAGTCTTCAGCGAGATCCTGAATAGAAAACTTGCCGTTATTATGATGAAAACTTCTTGATGAGATAGAAAGCTCATTACATAACTGATTCTGTAAGGCATCTTTAAGATGAAGTAACATAACCTGCTTATCTTTAAAGTTAGCACTCCCACATTCTAAGTAGAGCCCAAAATCATTATTCTTTAAATCATCCAAAACCATATAGACAGTTGTGCAAGTATTTTCGTGTCTATAACCACCAGCTTGCCATTTTGCAATGACTCTATCTAGTTGGCGATCTGCACGAGTCCGAAGGTCTACATCTCTGATGTAGTTAAATAATTTTTCGTTCTTATCATCAACCGCCTTTGCAAGGTTTATTACTGAGTCAGCTAAATCATTGTGCTTACTATTTAGCTGCATGACACCGCTTCTTGTTTCTAAAAGCTTGTCCGTTATTTTAGTAATTGCTAGGTTAATAGACGCTATTTCATAATCATGGTTTTGTAACCATACTCTCGTGCTGTCCATACACTTAGCCAAATTATCATTAATTAAGTCTTGTCTATGTTTTGAGCGTCCACTAAATGAGTCTCTAAATCGCTCAAATTTTGACGTGCGAGTTTTTGATACTTTAATTTGATCATCAATAACTTCGATACCATTAACTAAATCAACGATCATTTTATCGGTTAAATGAGCGGGAGCTTCTTTAAGAAGCTCCTCAGATAGCCCAAAGCCAGAGTGTAATAATACTTCGTTTGAGTCCATTTACTATAATTCCTAAACTGTCGACTTAAGATCGTCTTTAGAGTCGTTGGTGTCTTCAACTATACATTTTATTTCATCACCAAAAATTTCCAGTCTCTGTATTAGTAGCTCTTGCGCCTCTTTAGATTTCTTTTGAGCCGACAGACCTGCGATTAGAGTTTTACGATACTTTTCGAGGTAATTTGATACATCATTAATATATGCCTCTATTTGAGGCTGAATGTGTTCAGAGAGGTACTGGTTGGCATTCATAGAAATTTTATCCATTGCTTTTTCTATTGCAATTGATGATTTCTTCTTAATATCATCAACTTTAATTATATATACCACTTCATCTTCGTAATAAGTTTCAGTCCCCCAGTCATCCGAGAACCAATTTACAGCTTTAGAAAACCAGCTATCTTTAACACGAGTATATCTTCTTGACTCGGTAGATTTTTTAACGGTAGTTGATATTGTTTCTAAATTGGTACTTTTTGATTTGGTTGATATTTTATTTAACGACAATGTCATTGTTAAGCCAGAATCATTTAGTTGCACACTTGCTTGACGCAAAATATCTTTAAGCTCAGCTTCTACTTTATCGTTAATATCCTTATTAGAGTCGAGGATGATTTTATTTAGCTCCGAAAATGTTTTTTCATGAGCATTATTTTGGATTTTTTTTAAGGCGCTATTAATGAAGGTAAGGAATTTTTTCGCATTGTCTTTCTCATATTCTTCGAACTTTATCTCCCCCTTTTTTATTAAGTTTTCAAAACTTTCTTTATTTGAGCTGTTTGATTTGTTTTTTAAATTCAAAAAGGAAAAAAAAGCCCCCATAGGTTTCTGCTGATTACCTTTTACATCAGCTTTTTTAGTTTTTTTTTGCTCGAGTAATAATAAATTATTCTCACGGTTAAAAAGTTGCTTAGTTTGTTCTGCTGCATCTTTTATCGCTTTTTGTGATAGCGTACTTATTAAGAGGTTAATCGCTTGGCTTTGTTCAGAAAGTGATTTTTTTGTTTGAGTCTGGATGACCTCAATTTTTAATTTATCTGACTCTATATTTTTTATTGCGTCGCGGAGGCTGTCAACACTGATGCTGATAGCTTCTTTGTAGCTGTTTACGCCTTCCCCAAGCTGACTGTTTATAGTATCTAATTGAGATAGGGCAGACTCAAGGCTTAACAATGCGGCATTGTTTGATGCTTCTAAAATAACATTTTCCAAAGGGGTTTCGAACCCTGACTTTTTCCAAATCTTTAAAGCTTTCTTTTTGACATCATCCACATCATCAATATCATCTTCCCAATCTTCACCAAATGCAATCTGGCCAAAGTCCGGAACCCAATTTTCTTGTACATTCAGAGAGCCGGTAGATTGTAGCTCGTTAATTGCTCTGTTTGCTAGAAATGCTCTTTGAGCAGAGACAGGAAATACATTTTCAGGACTGATACTACCGTCCATTAATTGATTGCAAAAGAATGAAACAGTGTCTTCTTTTGAGTTATCATTTTTTGTTTTAGCGTCAAATTTATTAAGCATCACGAAAAAACGCTCACCAAGAGAATTTTGAACTGATGTAATTTCTTCTCTCACTGCTCCACCAGCTTCGCTATTCATTTGAGTGTAATCAACAACAAGCAATACAGCTGACGCTTTTTGTAATTGTTCTTTAAATATAGCCTTGAGTTTCTCACTTTGCCCAAACTCATTTGGTCCAGGAGTATCAATTATTGAGAGTTTACCGTGTTCTTGTTGTTCTGCTTGACTTAAATGCTGAAACTCAACTTCAATAGTGGGTAAGTCATCAATAAATCTATAGGCTTCATATGGTGGCTCAATATCTAGCTCTTTCGCAAGTCGCATTATGTCGTTGAGGGTTTTTAAGAATTGAAAAATCTCTTCTTGACCTTCATAAAGGTTGCTTAGCATTAATTGTCCCTTTGATTTTAGGGTACTTAAAATACCTTCTACATCTTTATGATGGAAAAAATCAATAACCTGTGCTTCATCCACAGTCATTCCATTAATTTTCTTTGCAATACGCTGGCTTAACTTTATTATGGGCTCTTTATTAGTGAAGTTAAGCGTCGGGATACTTTGTCCTTTAACATGAGTGACGACAGTTGGTAAAGCAGTCATTGGGTAATTTCTATTTGGTAATACCTCATGACCAACAATTGCATTTATTGTTGTAGATTTACCTGCTTTCATAGTGCCGACTACGGCAATTACCATTTCAAGCTCATTTGCTTTTTGATACTCATTTTTTAGAATCGACTTAGCATCATCTAAGTAACTAGCCTCTACTAGACCATTTTTTACATGTAACTCTTTATCTTCTATTAATCTATCAATTATTGATTGTGATGATTTTAATAATGAAAGCGTTTGTTCTTGAACATCGAAGATTGTGGATTGATGAATTTGCATAAGTGTTCCTTTGACTGCATGTATGTACTTTTTATTATTTAAAATAAAGCTTAAAATTTATGTAGAAACGTATAGCTTTAGCTCATTACGTAACTGGTCTTTAATCTCAACAGGTGAAATAACGTGAATGTTGGGCACCCAATATTTTATTAACGGTAAAATTTCACAGGTTGTAGTAACTTTAGATGAAACAAGTAATTCACCTGATTCTAATTCTTTTTCAATAACTTGATTCGGAAATACATTGCGCCTTTTGAAATAAGAGGCAATGCTTTTTGAAACTTTCACGACCACCTCAAACTTGGTTTCACTAAAAAATATCCCTTCATCACTTTCAATAGCATCGATAAAGCTTTGTTGGGTAGTAAATGACTCATCTTGCTCTAAAATATGAGAAAGTTCAGATAAGTGAAATGTTTTTAACTTGCCGTTATCGACAGCAGCTAAATACCAAATGCCTTTAGCATTAACGAGCCGGTAAGCGTGAATACTCGTGTATTGCTTATCTTTATATTTAAAGCTAATACATTTCTTATTCAAAATGATTTCTTCAAGCTTATTTAGGTTTGATTCAACCTTATGCTTAGGTTCATAGTTGTGACCTTTGATTAGGTATGGACTGTCAATCGCTTGAGATAGTATTGAACATATGAAGCGAGTATCTAAATTAGGATAAAGTGATTCAATACCAGAAATAGCGGCAAAGTGGCGTATGTCTTTAGGTGATAGTTTTCCAAGGGCTGAAGGGGCTAGGCTATAATGTCCCTTATCTTCAAGTATAGGTAAAAAACTAAGTCTTTCGTTCATGTCGCGTTGGAGTGTACGAACGCTCACATTAAACTCTTCAGCAAGCGAAGAAATGCTAAGTGTTTTTGCATCGTTTAATTGGGTTATGATACTTGCCAATCGTTCAGCAAGTTTAACTTCGGTATATGAACTCAAACTACAACATCCTTGTGATTACAATTGTAACGTACATCATTCATATTAGATTTTAAAGACGCTATCGATAAAATCTTCAAATAAATCGTCAACAAACCTTTCAGCAGGTGATTTATCTTTACTTTGCTCTATTAAATAGTCCATTGTTTCATCAATAAAAACAATGTTGATTTTGTTTCTATCAATCGTAGCGCTACTCCAGTTTTTGAACTCATCACGATTTTGAAAGGCTAACTCTAGCGTAGACTCTGAGGTGATATACACATCCTTAACGGCTGCTATTCCGCCAAGAGGAGCAAGCTGGTTTATATCATGAACATCACCTTTGCTCTTTTTGCAAAATGAGTAACCTGGTGTACCTACTAGCTTTAATAACGTTGTTGGTGTTTTACCTATAAATGTAAAACCAGTTAATAGCTTTTGGTCTGGAATTGAAAATTCATCACCATCAAGGATTATTGTTATAAACGCTTCTTCAGCTAACACTTGGTTTAGTTGCTGCTGAGTTTTAACTGTCATTGTTTTCATAATGTTACCTCACTGTTTTTTTAAGCTTACAGAGGGTCTGCGACAGGGTGTGTCGCTTATAAAAAAACTTGTACAGCCTATGGTGATTTTTCCCCTTCTTCGTCTAGTCATTAAGCGGCAGTAGTGCAAAGAGCTAGATTTTAGCGGGTAAAGTGTGTAAGTTATTTTTTCTATCAAGGAGGCTGTGAAAACTGATATGGAATACCAACACTTAAAAGAAAAGCAAAAGCGAACTAGGGAGTCTTTTTCTGACAACTTGGCTTTACGCGTACATAGGTCATTAAGCTGGCTAAATAAATCAGAGCAATGTGATGACCTTGACTCAAAATTTATTTTTTTATGGGTATCTTTTAACGCAGCTTATGCACAAGATACTGAATGTTTAAATTTTAATGAAACCCAATCATTTACGTTATTTTTGGAAAAAATTAATTCACTAGATAAGCAAAAGCGTATTTACAACTTGCTTTGGCATGAATTTCCTAACAGCATTCGCATTTTATTAAATAATAAATTCGTATTTCAGCCATTTTGGTCATTTCACAACGGCTATATCACTGAGCAGGAATATAAAAACAAATTTAGTGAGGCAAAGAAATTTGCAAATGTTGCATTAGCAAATAATGAGACAGATAAACTTGCATCTATTGTATTACAGCGTTTATATACATTACGAAACCAGCTAATGCATGGTGGGGCAACATGGAACAGTAGCGCTAATAGAGAGCAGCTAAAAGATGGCGTACAATTTTTATCCCAATTGGTGCCTTTTGTTATCGATATAATGATGGATAATTCAAAAGAGCTTTGGGGGGAGGCTTATTATCCACTTATTAATTCATAATAAGCTGACGAAGGTAATAAACCCTGTTCTTATCATGGTTTACTGAGTGCTGATAAATTTAAATATGTTTGGGTTTAAAGGTACGATTATTTTTAAAGCACTAAAGTGTACTTCAACTATATGTGTTACCTGTAGAGTAAATTAGTGCTTGTAGAAGACTATAGTCACTGCGAAAGTGCTGTAGTCTTCATCGTAGAGGCTAAAGTTACCACTTAAACTCAAAAGGGGCTAATTCGCAATAGTTATATTTTTCGTTGAAGTCATTATCAGATAAAGTAAAGTATCTTATCCCCTCTATTGCTGCCACTATAATCGTGAGAAATGGCATAAAGAACGCAACAAAAAGGTAGATTAATCCTAATCCCCAGCTTCCGAGGTAAAATTTGTGTGCCCCAAACCCTCCAAGTAATAGAGCTAAAATACCGGCTAAAACTTTAGATTTTCCTCGGTTAGATACTGACTCATTTCCAAGTCTTGGGGGCATATTAGACTCGTTAGTTTTTGTTTCTATATCTGAATACCCCAGCACCTCATCAATAACTTCGTATGCTTTCTTTTTGCCTGCGCCAGTTGTATCGAAAGAGTCCTTGAAACCACCTTTGAAGTTAATTTCAATACTATCTTCTTCAATCGTACGAAATTGAGCTGTAACTCTCATGCCAAAAGGGTTAACCCCATACCGCCATGAAAACTCGATGATCCCTTTGCTATCATCGTCTTTTTGTTGTTTTCCACCTAGTGAGAGCATGCTTGACTGAATATGCTCTCTTACTTGTTGATAAGGGGCATTTGTTCGAAGAGTAGTATCATTGTGCTTTTCAAAAATTATATTCATCTTATTGTCCATGTTTTATGTATTTAGTTTCCCTTAAAGGTGAGGGCTTTGATGTAGCTATAAATTTCTTAATACGTCTCTGAAAGTGCTAACGCTAACCAAAAAAAACTCACTATAGTAAAAAATACTTTACTTTAATTTAAAGCTTTGAGTTTCCCATGGTTCATTGTTTCAGGGTTATTTTTAGAGTTTATAAGATGGCTGCGACAGGTTATGTCGTCTTCAAACTGAAAATGTATTTTAAATGCTACAGATTCAATTGATATTGGTCACATATCTAATCTTGGAGCCATTTAATTTACAGGTGGTGTCATATAGGCTTATTTTTTTCTTCTTAACCTCCCAATAGTTAAAGGCTTTTTCAAAGGAGGGAACAACAATCTTTTTATATCTTCATCTGTAAAAGTATCAAGTGCTGTGGCCCATCCATTGAGTAAATCGGTAAGTTCTTCCTTAGTCGTGATAGTTAGTTGAGATAGATTAAGTTTTAGTGGTTTTTTGTAATCAATCGTAAAATCTACTGTATTGATGAGATCTGGAAAATCAGGCTTTCTTTGTCTTGGTGAAGGCGTTAAACATCGATCATAAACTTTTTTTGAAGTAACCCCATAATCGCTTAATAAAGCGCTTTTTTGAACGAGTTTGTACTTTTCTTTTATGTTGGTTGCATCATCAAAGAGCATCTCACCTATAGTCTTAATGCTTATTTCATTTTTATAGTATTGATTGCGATATTTATCATACTTGTAAGTGTATTCGCACTCTAGAACCCAACCATCGGGTACATAGGACTCATTCAAAAACTTAACCCACTCATGTAGCAGCATTTCTCTTTTTACACTTTCATCACTTTCAAAATTTGATACAGCTATGCTATTAAGTAATGAAATATATATACCTTCTTCTGAATGCTTTAAGAGAATCGCATAAAGCTTATCTGTACTTATTCTGCCGTTGATATCTAGAGTTATCTCAATTAGCTTCGCTTCATCGTTTCTTGGAATACGTTTTTTAGATTTGTGCTGAATAAATTTAAAACCTTCGGATTCAACAGAGGCTAATGTTTCTTTTATTAAATCTGATTGCTCCTCAAGGTTAGTGAGACTTGATACTTTCAGCCAAAATGGACTCATGGCCCTAGCTAAAAGCCCCAAGGTGATATCACGCTCTCGAAAATATGCAAAAGACCTAATATTTGTAATGAGCTCGATGTTTTCTTTATAAAATTTACTTAAAGCGATTCTCTCAGTTGATTGTAGTCGTGCCTGTTTGTGATAGCCCTTTACCACAGGTAATTCAATGCTACTTAGCGGGGTTAATTTATCTAACTCAGTATTTGGCATGTGAATGAATTGAATATGTGGTTTTGAATGTAAAAAAATGACGCTAACATGATGCTCATCATGCTCCTTGTCAAAGTTAGTAACTGGATAGCCGTCATAACTTATCGCCAGGTTGTTTACAGTGTTTATTAATTGATTACTTGATGGAATTCTTCTTGGCAGTTCATCTATCGGAAAATGTTTGGAAAGTATCGCATAAACATTAACCCTACTTTTAAAACTAAACGCCTTGTAAAGATACTCAACCAAATGAAAGTAGAGTTCAGAGTATTTCCTATGATTACTGTTGCCTTTGGATGCCTTCGTTAGTTTTTCACGAACAACGTCTTTTTTTATCTCTGCGTTCACTTGTTCATCAGAATCAAGATAGAAGTGTAAATAGATTTTCAACCTTCAGCTCTTAAATTAAATTCATAAATTCCGTTTATTTTATCACACAAAAACTAAATGTCAGAAAGGATGGTGATTCAAGGTTTTAAGTAGTTTAAGTCACTGTTTTTATTTTAGTTATGTTTTTTTTGGTTTTATTTTTGCAGCTTTTAAGGCTTCTTTTCCCAAGGAAGACCATAGTTTTAATGAATCGTAATCTTCCACTCGCATTTATATATTTGGCTCTACCGAAACAGTATGGAGCATGACAATGCATCAACATTATGGAGGTTCTATTTCAGAGCCTACACATTTTAGTTATCAGCAGTACTATTTATCAGCACAAGGAGTAGATCCTTATTTTGATGAAGAAAAAAGAATTAGTACTATTGAAGAACTAGCTGAGTTAGCAATTATACACAGCCTTGAAGTACACAGAGACTCAGCAGGCTTTACCGCTAAGATTCGAACTGTTGTCAAGTATATGGGTTCTTTAAAGCTCAATGACCCTAAATTAGTTTGGCATATTAAACACATTCTTCGTTGGCTTAGTAAAGAGAGAAAGCCAGCGACTATTGCGCGTTATCGAGCAGCTATATCAAAAATGTTTTCGATAGGAATTCAGTTTGGGGTACTTACTTTTAATCCAGTAAAGCTTATCCCTAAACCTAAAGAAAGTACGCCTAGAAATCGTTTTTTAAGTGAAGCTGAAATAGCGGCATTTATTCAAGCTTGCCTAGCTGATAAAAATAGATCGCACGCACTAATGCTGCTCCTTTGTCTATATACGGGGTTACGTTCAGGCAATGTGAGATCAATCCGAGTTAATTGGTTATTTGATGATGATACCCGGCTCGAAATACCAATGACTAAGTCAGGTAAACCACATACTGCTTATTTAAGTGAAGAAGCTCAGCAAGTCGTTAACGAAGCAAGAGGATACGCTCGCAATGGTTTCTTATTCCCATCTACTAGAGGCGATGGGTATATGTCAAAGCCAACAAAGTTGTTCAAGCGCGTATTAGCACGTATGGAAGAAGAAGGTACTTTGACTGCGCCATTCGTTATACATGATTTACGTCGTTCAATGGCATCTCATTTATTAAGGGCCACTTCTGATATTCGGCTTGTACAACAAATGCTTGGGCATGCAGATGTAAGGACAACAGAGCGTTATGCCTATCACGTGCCAGATACTCTAAAAAATGCGAGTCAATTAGCTGCTAACGCAATGCTGTCATCACAAAAATCAAATTAAAGTGAGAAAACTAAAATGAAAAAACAACAACCTAGTCTTAAATCAATTCCAGCATTACCTAAAACATATGGTGTGTATAACGATATGCTTATTAAGCATCGTGATAACCAAATAGATATTGTAATGAACATAATGCCTTACCCCGACGCTATTGTAAAAATAGCCTACAGAGCAGGTGATGATGGGCGTGTTATTGCTATTAAGTTCATTACATCCGATGGGTTTCCTATAACAATTTCAATTGAATCAATATTAAAAAAGCGCGCTGACTTGGACGACGAGCTAGGTAAACAAGGGTTCTTTTTACAGAAAAATGCTTTAGTAATTTTCAATGAGTTTTGTCGTGAGTTGTTAAATGATATTAACTCTTACTTTCCACATGAAGAGTTAATAGCCAATCAAACAGGATTTGTCGGTAAGCGGCTCGCATTTGCTTTTCATGACACTGTGGTGCAAAAACCTTCAGATAACACAGTTATTATGCCTCCGATAGTTGGGCGTCAAATAGCTGATGCTGGGAAGCCATTTGGTGATTACACAAAGTATCGGGAAGTAGCATTAAGATCTGACACACCATTAATTGTGAAATTTGCGATTATGTATGCCTTATCATCAATGTTTCTTGATTTTGTTGATGTCGAGTCCGGGGGGGTGCACTTCTATGGGCCTTCTGGTAGCGGTAAGACGACGCTATTAAGAATTGCTGCCAGTGTATTTGGACGAGCAACCGCGCCTGACCGAAATATTAGTGGCCGCTCATACATCCATCACTTTGATACAACAAGTAATGCGTTAGATCCGCTGTTTCCACTATTCAACAATATGCTACTGGGCATAGATGAATTGGGTAAATTATCTATACGTGAGTTATCACCGCTTATTTATAAATTAGGCTCAGGTGTGCCAAAGATGCGCGCAAACACAAGTATTGAGTTGGTTGAAAATGAACCATCTCGGTATTTCGTGATGACGACAGGTGAGGTTTCGATACCCCAATATTTGAAGCAGACAAATGAATCAAACCAAGCGAAAGGTAAGTCTGTGCGCTTTCCATCAATTGCTATCAAATCTAACTATTTCGAAGCTTAGGAGTTAACACAATGAGTAGTTCAAAAAATTATGTTGAAGATATAAATAAAGTTATCACGTATTCATACGGTCATTTATCACGAGATTTTATTGGTAAGGTTTTTGAATCTGTTGATACCTATGATGAATTGGCCTCAAAGGTTTCGACACATTTTGACTTGAAGCTGAACGACTTGAACGAGTCATTAAATCCAAAAGACTCGATTGAAGATAGATTTGTTAAGCGTATAGCATTGACCCAAGCTGTAGGTGAAATCGCGAGTGAATTAGGTGTTTTACCGTGGAGTAATAAGGAGATTGATGAGGCAATAAAGTTTTGCCATACCTGCTGGAAAAGTGAAGACTCAAATACTATGACAGATGCTGAGGTAGGGGTTAAAAATCTAATCAACTTTATCAAACGTAATGCACATCGTTTTTTAGACGCTCAGAATGAAGATATATGGGGTCTGTCAGATATTATTGGATACGAAAAAGGTAACTACTTTTACATATTACCAGATTGCTTTGAAAAGCTCTGTGGCACAGCTAACATTGACGATGTACTTGAGCTTCTTTCCGCAAAAGGGTTAATTACTTCTGATAAAGGTAAGCGTGTAAAACGGGCTGAATTAAAAGCTGTTGGCAAACGAGCATACTACTACGTACTTAGTCGAGATATCTTGTCAGAGTTATGATTGAATTGAGTTATAGTTAATAATAATTTAAAAAAAAGAGTTACTTACCAGGAAGCTTTTATCAATGCCTTAAGCATTATAAAAGGGGTAACTCTTTATTTTTATTATTTATTATTAAAATATACTTTTATTTTTACTACCCCTACTTCCCCTGTTACCCCTACCTAATTTAGCGTATTTTATTCCATACCTATCTCAATACTACTGCTCATGGGGGTATCGTCATAGAGCTTCAAGTTATTATAACTACTTTTTATCGTGTTTAATCTTTTATGACTATAGGCTAATTATGCTGGTCAAATTGGACATGCTATCAATTGCCTAATTAAAGTTTTATTTTGTAATTTTGAGCTTTCCTTCAAATTTGTAGTGAGTAAATTACAAAATGAAACTGATGTTGGCAGGGTGAATTGTAAAAAAATTAGTAGAATGTATTATTTAAGATTGATTTATTATGGATTATCGTTACATTTTTGGGGGGGGGAAACAATGGCTACAGATATTAATGATTTTTATAAAAAACCTTTAAATAATATTTATGATGAATGGCCTCAAAGCACTAGAGACGAGTTAGATAAAGATATAAAGAAAATATGGTATTACTTTATTTTATGGTGTGTTTTTGTATTGCTCTCGATAGCCTTTGTTTATTACCTAGTTACAAGCAACTTAATTGATGAACCGATTGCGAAAAAGCTTCAAAGAGTTGGCTCTGTGATTTCACTACTTGTTTTATTTGGTGAAGTTACTTTCTTATATAAGTTAAATAAGTTAGCAAAAGTTATTTATCCAGTTACGTTATTATTCGAAGTATATAAAGCTCGACGGTTTAAGCCTTTAATGTATTTTACGGCTTTCATCTCTATTTTCTTCATAACATTAGGCACAATAGTTTCAAGCTATGGTGATTTAGTTTACAATTTTTTAGAGCTTGCTTCGGTTTAAATTTTTATTTAGATATTGTTTATTGAATATGAAAAAAAATAATGCAGCAAGGGTCTACTGCACATTGTTTACCTTATGTATCCCAAGGTAACCAGCTATTAGATCCAAGCTCATCTTCAGTTGTCATCTCAAGTATCCATAAAAAGTTATTCGCATTATTGTCAAAGTCACCTGTTAAGCAGCCTGCTACAAATTGATGGCAGTTATCGAATAGCAAATTATAATTACGTGAGGTGTTAAGTTTTTTCTTTGCTCTATTAGCAGCAGCTTTAGAGCCAACAGCTTGAGTTCCTTTGCATGAGACATTAATGAAATAAGCCGTTGTCCTTGAAATAAACTTCTCGGGACTAACTATTTCTATCCGACCTTTACCATTAAGGTGAATTATCTGATTATTGCCGATATAGAGACCTGAATGGCTTGCATAGTTAAAAAGCAAGTCGCAATAAACAACACTGCCTATTACCGGTTTGACTCTTTTTTTCTTGAATTCATTTAAATAAGGAATGATGCCTAACATTTTTATTATCCATACCGTTAATCTTATAGTGTTAACCGGATTAGTAATTCGACTGTCTCTGAGAAGAGTTTTGTAGGGTCACTAACATTAGTTAACGTGGTTGTTGACTTGATGAATCAAGGGCGTCTACCTCTAGAAAGTAAACACCCTTGTTCCGGTCTATAGCGGGTTAATCAGTACTTATTTGGGTTTGATACACATCCATATTATAGTATGAAATAAAATTGGATATCGTTGTTTTAGCCAGCTCAGTTGCGAGGTGGTTTTTTAGCGTGCCGAAGAATGCTAAGTAAACAGTCCCTTCTTGAAATAGAATATCTACCTCTTTCTCAAGCTCAGCATATGCACCTGCATAGCTAAAGTCTGTGAAATAATCTACTAACCACTTTCCGTTGTCTTTCATTAAACGGATCTCAACTGGATGAAAGCCTCCACTATTTGGGCTGTATTCTGGATCTCTAAAGTTAAATGTAATTGATGTTAGGTTGTTAGTATCAATATCAATCAGAAGTGAATCTAATTGTCGTACTAAATTGTCAGGCACACAGATGCGCCCAATGTTGCTCATGGAAATTGACATAATGAGTTCTCTTTTTAGTTGCGTTGAAGCTGGTGGAGTGAGTTAAGGGTGTATGAAACGTTGTTATGACTAAAGTTACTTAGTCACCTTATTAGGTGTTGCTAAAGGTTTAAGCTTAGCAATCCGGTCTTGTTGATTAACAATGAGGGGGTTAGCTAAGTGCAGAAATACCTTTTTCTCCGTGGGTTGAATTAATGCAAGTTCTTCATGGCGAAGCACTGCTGCAATGAATGATGTATTGTTGGCAGAGCCGCTTTGAAATAGCGCTTTAAATACGGATGAGTTAAATGGCTTATCACCAAGCTTCTGTATTAGATCATAAATTTCATCTAACTTTATCCATTCTTTAGAGAATAAGCCGCCATCTGAATTACTTGTCAGCCTGATATAGAGCACATTACTCTTCAAGTCTTTAGCGACCTCATAGCCAATTAAACCTGTTGAGCTAGGCGATAACTTTTTCGCTAACCCTACCAATACCGTTGTATAGTCATCATTTTGAATATTGTCTTGAACGTTATCTTGTACGTCTTTTTTAGAGTGTGTTTTCATAGTTACCTCGAGTTATTAAATTAAGAATGTGATTTGAAAGAACGCGAATAAAAATAGGTTTATCTGCGTCACAGGTTTGGGTTATTAATAGCGTTAACAGCATTGAATAATTGTTCCTTACGGGTTGTTGGATAAACGAGATATAGACCACTCCCATCATCATTAAATACGGTTAAATTGACCCGGTATTCATCAGATAGTGGCTCCTCATATTCGGGGTATTCAAGGGCTTCATGTATAAGCAAAATAAGACGCTTATTAAAGCAGTGCAAAAGGGGGAGGTAGTCATCCAAAGGTTCAATGACAATAATTAAAGTCGATGTGTTTTGCCAAAATGATAGTGCCTCCTTTTCGTTAGTAAATGGTTCATTAATGTGCTCTAACAGCGCTTTATTAGTGAGCTCGTCAAAGCCGATACTTAAACTGGTTGGGTATTCAGTTAGGATTCTCATCATAAAATTCCACAAAAAAAGCCCATCCGATTGGATGGGCTCTATGGTTAGATAGGGTTATTTAAATAAGTGAGCAAGTTGTTCGCTAGTATTTCTCATTGATTCAGAGGTAAGCTTTGCATAACGTTGTGTGCTCACGATTGATGCATGAGAAAGTTGCTCTTGAACAAGACGAAGACTTACCCCAGCACTGACAAGATTTGATGCTACCGAGTGACGCAGTGTATGAAGACATACATCGCTTGGATCAATCTTGGCATTTACTAATAGTTTCTTAAAAGTTTTACGTACACTTTTTAAAGGTTTGCCTTCAACCTTACTGGCAAATAAATAAGGGTTATTACGTTGAAGGGGTATCGCACCAATAAAGCCAAGCAAGGTATCCGTTATATAGACCGTCCTGGGTTTACCATTTTTAGTATGGGGAATATGAATGACACGATTTTTAATATCCATATCCTTTACTTTAATATTTGATACCTCAGAGCACCGAAGGCCTGTTAGCGCTAATGTAGCAATGTAGCCTGCAATGACCTTATTTGAATAGGCTTTACACTCTTTTAATAAGCGCTTTACTTCAAACTTAGTTAAAAAGCGCGTCCTAGCATTGTTTAACTTATAGAGTTTAATTGGCTTACAGACATCTTCGTCAATAACTCCAGCTTCTAATGCATACCGTGTAATGGCCTTTAATATTAATAGCACTTGATTACAGGTTGCAGGAGCATAGGTTTTTCCATATTTATGCTTAGTATCGGCAAGTTCAATATGTAGCCTTTGCACATCAAGCGTTCTTAATTCACAAAGAAGTGTCGAGCCGAGTTGTGGTTCAATAATACGTTGCCAGCGGTATAAATCATCTTTCCATGTTCGCTTTCGTTTACGTACAAGGGGTAGGTAATGGTTGACGAAAAAGTCATTCAAAGTCATGTGGGCATGCTCATCCCGTTCAACTTTGGGATTACGACCTTCTAACAATGTGACTCGGTGTTTTTGAGCAATACGCTTGGCATCAGATACCTTTATATCGCCAAACTTACCAAGCGAGATACTGTATTTTCGACTATGAAAGGTGTACCTAAACAGAAATCGACGATTCCCTGTTTTCCCAATAAGGCACTTTAGACCTGTAATATCAGTGTCGCTATACTCAGCTTCAGTTGCACGGGAGTCACGAATATGTGCAGGTAGTGATTGAATGAGCTTATCTGTGAATTTGAATCGTTTGTTCATAATAATTCTCCGGAATATATTCAAAGAATTAATATATGTTTGAAAGTAATAGCTAATTCGGTTTTATCTGTAAATCAAAAGAGCGATAAAGGGGTAGCTGTATTGATTTTATACTGCAGAGCTAGCCCAACAAAGCAGACGAAGGTTCGTAGTGTTTTTTGGTCGACTTAGCTTGTGTAGCTAGGAAAGTTTTGGGATAGTTTTATAGAGCCAGAATGAATGCTTCCCACAAGGATTTAATAAAGCCAATTGAGGCTTGTTGTTTTTTGCAAACATTTTAAATCTTTGGTTCACCCAATTTTTTCTAGGTGGGAGGTGGGTTGTAAGGCTGGTTTATCTGAGCAGAATATTTGGTAATAGAGCGCTTGCATTATTGATATTTTGAGAGCAAAAACACTCGATATAATTAATAGAACTTTTTTTTGTGAAAAATTTAAGGAAAATAATGTCAAATACAGCAACTGAGAAAGCAAAAGCTTGGTTTGATGCTAATCCAAAGTACAAAAAAGTATGTATGGTATTGGATATTCATCTATCTCAATTTTATACAGGCTCAACTAAATGGCGAAAAGATGCCACTGTGAAGTTAGTGTTTGGTATGAATCAATCTAAAGGAAGGGTTTCTGTTACACCAAATAAGAATAATGTTCGCATAAGGTTTGCACCATTAAATAGCTCTAAAGTTGTAAATGAAGAATTTATCAATATTGCTCTAGGTGAGCTACCTAGTGATTGCGTAATAAGAGTTAAAGAGGTTGATAATGTTTTTGACTATTACATCCCTATAAATGCTACCGACATTCAACCATGTTTAGCTAATATTGATAAAATCCTTGATAGGTTTGAGTTTGATGGTTTTAGAGCTCCTTCTGCTAAATGCTCGACAGATATTTGGAGCGATAATGCAGACGCTAAAATAATTAGGCGAAAATTATCAGAATTTACCTCCGTTGTTCTTCGTGAACAAGAAATGGAGAGGAGATTTGTTAATTGGCTGAAAGCTTCAAAAGGTATACACGCTCGCTCTCAAGATACAGATGGTTTATTTCGAAGAGATGTTGTTTATACAGAAGATAATAAGTATGTAGTTGCAGAGCTTAAGTACACTAACTCCGTAATTCAAAATATAGAGATGGCCGTTGGTCAGCTTTTAAGATACACACTCCATCCTGATATACAAAAACAAGGTGAAAAGTTGATTGTAGTATCTGGCGGTTTTGAACCAACTGATACAGACTTTGAATTTTTTAAGAATATGGATAAAGTTATAGATTTAGAGCTTGGGTTCATTTACGAATCACCAGAAAATTCAGGTGATTTTATTGAGTTTACTTATGATAAACTATTTGAATAAGGAGTCGTATTAGTAAGAGGGATTAATATTCACAAAAGCCTGGAACTGGCAAGAACAATCCTTTCCCTCTAAAGCGTTTCTGCTCGTGGCGGGTTAAATATAACTCGCTCATTTGTAAATGTTCTAGCTAGTGGCTATATCCCAGAGGTGCATAGCAGTATTGAATCAGTATCGGTATAACAAAATTTAACACGTGTAAGATTTTTAGGACCGGAAGCAGACCTAAAAAAGCTGTATGGTAGAAGTTAATCAGGGTATGTTAATGTTTAGGGTTAATGTCAGTTATTAGACGCAATAGTAATGTAAAGCAAGCAAGTGTACCTAGTGACTCACAGGATATGTACCAGAGCGAATAGTCGGAGAAAAAACTTAAAATTTTAGATATTGATAAATATAAATGTTATTGGATTTAATTTACTGAAACGTAAAGGGTTTTAAAGATTAGGAAGGGAGAAAAAATGGGGCGATTGACGGGGCTCGAACCCGCGACAACCGGAATCACAATCCGGGGCTCTACCAACTGAGCTACAACCGCCACTACACACCTCGTTTGGTGTGGCGCGCATAATACATAATATTATAAATGTTGTGAAGCCTAAAATTAAAAAAAATCAAAAAAAAATAAATATTTCATAAAATTGCCTACTATCAGTAAAGGTTCATAAAGAGTGTGTAGCGTATTAGCGCTGACAATAAAAAACTATTTGTAGTGATAATTTACTATTTAATGAGAATAAAATGTAAATTAATGTATACTCACTTGCGGGAAATTGCTTAATAAAAACTATTTGGAGTTACTATGGATTCAATACTTACTTGGCTAAACGAAAATTCAGGCCTAATTTTACACTACGGTATTCAAGCAGTTATTGCGCTTGTTATCTTTTTACTTGGTAGCCGTATTGCCAAGTTTTGTGCAGGTTTAACAGAAAAAACATTCGATAAAAAGAAAGTTGATAAAGCTGTAGGCTCATTTGTATCGAGTATAGTTTATGCCATCGTATTTGCTGCCACTATTTTAATGGCACTTTCGCAAATCGGTATAGAAACAACCTCGTTTATTGCTATTTTAGGTGCGGCTGGCCTAGCTGTTGGTTTAGCGCTGCAAGGTTCGCTGTCTAACTTTGCATCTGGCGTACTTATTATATTGCTTCGTCCATTTAAATCTGGTGAGTTTGTTGAAGCTGGCGGTAAAATGGGCACAGTTAAAAAAATCGAAATATTCTCCACAGAGCTTCGCACTCCAGATAACAAAGTAATTATCGTACCAAATTCACAAATTATGTCTGGTGCAATTACTAACTTCTCGCGTGAGTCTACTCGCCGTATCGACTTAGTAATTGGTGTAGGCTACGATGCTGACTTACGTAAAACAAAAGAAGTATTACAGTCAGTACTTGACGCAGAGACTCGTTTACTTAAAGATCCAGCATATACTGTTGCAGTTTCTGAACTTGCAGACTCAAGCGTCAACTTTATTGTCCGTCCTTGGGTAAACTCAGGTGATTACTGGCCGACTTACTGGTCATTATTAGAGAACATAAAAATTGCATTAGATGATGCAGATATTGCAATTCCATATCCGCAAATGGATGTACATTTACACAAGCAAGACTAATTCAAAGTACTAAATAGGTTATTTTTAATGAAATTAAAGCTTTTAACACTTTTAGTTGCAGCCTCTGCTGCAACTAACGCATTCGCAGAAGACGCTGAGAAAAAAACGTGGGAAGTAACAAGCGAGCTAGGTGCTATTGTCACTAGTGGTAACACTGAAACTACAACGTTAAAAGGCGGTTTAAAGGTATTACATCACCTAGAAAACTGGAATAACGAGTACAAAATCGACGGCATCTATAAAGAAGATGAAGTAGAAGATGACAACGGCGATAAAGACAAACAGCGTACGAACGAAAAGTACTCTGCATCTGCGCAAGGTAATTACAAATTAAATGAAAAGAATTCTCATTTATTCATTTATGGTTCACACGTTTCAGACTACTTTGGCGCGTATAGAACTGAATCTGTAATTTCTGCGGGTTACGGCTTACGTTTAATTGACCAACCAGATATGTGGTTAAATGCAGAGTTTGGTCCGGGTTACAAATTTTTTGAATACTCAGACGACAGCACGCAAGTTGATGATGACGGTAACCTACTTGCAGGCGAAAGCGACAGTGAAGTAATTGCTTTAGGTAAACTTGATTACAACTGGCAGATTTCAGATAGCGCACGTTTTACTCAACTTGTATCAGTTGAGTACGGTGACTCAAACACCAAAACGCGTTCAGAAACTGCATTGCTAGCAAAAATAAATGGCTCGCTGCAAATGAAAGTCGCTTTTAATGTTACCAACAACTCAGATGTTGCTGATGACGAAGAAAGCACAGATACAGAGACGTCATTAACGTTAGTATATAGTTTTTAAAAACACCAAACTTTAATAATGGGTGAGCTTTGCTTACCCATTTTTTTTACCTAAAAAATGGTGTAGTATGCCGCGGCTATCTTTATTTTTAGGAAGGGAACTTTGTGAAGTTAACTAGATTATTTTCAGTGTTATTATTAATCAGCGTATTGCTACCTTTTTTGGCTTTAAGCGCAGAGCAAAGTGTTAAACCTACTGAACAGCAATTAGAGCAGTTTAAAAAGCTACCTGAGTCGCAGCAAAAAGCCCTGGCTAAAAAATATGGTATTGACTTAGATGCTCTAAAAGAGAATACAAACTCAAACTTTGAAAATGAACTACCAACACAGTCTGTTTTACCTAGGAATGCTAGCAGTGACGATGAGGAATTTAAAACAGATGAAGAGAAATATAAACCTGAAATAGATGAACCCAAGCCATTTGGTTATGAGCTTTTTTCTGGTGAACCAACCACTTTTACGCCGTCAGAAAACGCTTTAGTTCCTAATGATTACATTGTAGGAACAGGTGATACTTTTACAGTGAATCTCTACGGAACAGACACTTCTAGTGAAGAAGTGGAGATAGACCGAGAGGGTCGTTTAATAATCGGTAAGCTCGAACCTGTTACAGTTGCTGGCATGCAATACAGTGAAGTCGTTGAGCTAATAAAAGCGAAGGTAGAAAAGGAAATGATTGGTGTTCAATCTTTCGTTTCCATGGGGAAAGCTAGAAGTATCCGAATCATGGTTTTAGGTGAAGCTCATTTACCTGGTGCTTACACTGTTCCTGCGTTGTCATCAATAACACATGCCTTATTTGTTAGTGGTGGTATTTCGGAAATAGGCTCGTTACGTAATATTCAGCTTAAACGGGCCGGCAAAACAATTCAATCCTTAGATTTATATGATTTACTTATTAGAGGGGATAGCTCTGCTGATCTGATTTTAAAACCAGGGGATGTTGTTTTTATACCTCCAGTAGGCAAGCAAGTAACCGTACAAGGGGAAGTCCGTAGAGCCGCAGTTTTTGAGCTTAAAGAAAGAGAGAGCGCGAAAGACTTAATTGAGATGGCTGGAGGTTTCAAAGGTTCTGCATATCCACAGAAAACGATTGTTGAACGTTATACCGGTAACAGCTTTAAAACCATTTTGCAGATTGATTTAACGAAACCTAACGTAAATTATATTGCTAAAAATGGAGATAAACTTAAAGTTCCTTCATCTAGCGAAGAGTTAAATGATGCGGTCACATTAATTGGTGCTGTGACTTATCCAGGCAATTATGCATGGAAGCAAGGCGATACGGTTAGCAATTTATTTTCTTCGATTAAAAGTGATTTGTTACCTGTAGCTGATTATGAATACGCAATCTTAGTCAGAGAGACAAATTTAAAAGGTGATATTGAAGTACATCAATTTTCTCCAGTAAAAGCTTCAACCCACCTAAAGGGTGAAGACATTGAGCTTCAAGCTCGCGATAAAGTTATTATATTTAGCCGTTTTCAATCAAAAGAAGAAGAGGAAATCGCTCTTAATACACTCGCTTTAACAGAAGAGCAAATACAGCTTCGTGAAAGAATGAAAATGTGGACTGAGTATGAAAAGCAAAAGTTCTATGAGTTCATTGATCTCGATGGAAAGCTAGATAAAGAATTAGCTGAGCAGGTTGAAAAAGAGTTAGAAGAAAAAAATAAAAAGTTATCACCAATTGCCGAAATACTAAAACAAAATACTGAACTAAAAGAAGATGAACTCTCCTATTTTGGCAGACAGCGACTATTGAAACCTATTCTTGCAAAGCTTAATCAACAAGCTGGTAATAAAAGTACTCTAAAAG
This sequence comes from Pseudoalteromonas sp. 2CM41L, assembly GCF_023161905.1. Classification (NCBI taxonomy): domain Bacteria; kingdom Pseudomonadati; phylum Pseudomonadota; class Gammaproteobacteria; order Alteromonadales; family Pseudoalteromonadaceae; genus Pseudoalteromonas; species Pseudoalteromonas sp. 2CM41L. Next base: position 51,029 of record NZ_JALNTN010000010.1, on the reverse strand, counting down.
TATATGCAATTCGTGGGGAAGTATATCATCCCGGGCTTTATCCTCTCCCAGTAAACGCAAATATTAATAAAGCTATTACTTCGGCTGGTGGGTTGAAAGAATCTGCTTATATAGAGAGTGCAGAGATTACTAGGTTTACTCCGGAAAATACCGGCATGTTAGATCATATTAGTTTGGACCTTAGTAAAGCTAATAGCGACTCAATTAGCAAAAGTTTTCAAATCGAAAGTAAAGATTCTATTAATATATATCCAATACCAAACTGGCAAAAAGAATTAAAAGTTAGCCTGTATGGAGAGGTAAAATTCCCAGGTGAATACGACATTCGTAAAGGAGAAAGTTTACGTGAGGTAATAGAACGTGCCGGCGGGTTTACTCAATACTCGGATTCAAAAGCAGCTGTCTTTACACGAGAAAATCTTCGTGTCCAGCAGCAACAACAGTTAGATAAATTATCTGAAGACCTACGTCGAGATATTGCATCAAAAAGCTTTAATAATTCAATCACAGATTCTTCATTAAGCTATGAAGATATGAATAGCCTGATTAATGACCTAGCAAAAGTTAAAGCTGTTGGTCGTTTAGTTATTGATTTACCTGCTATTGTCAATGGTAATATAGATATCCCACTTGAAAATAACGATATGTTGTATATTCCTAGTAAACAAAATAGTGTCAATGTAGTGGGTGAAGTGAACTTTTCAAGTTCTCATATCTATGATGAGTCATTATCTTATGAAGACTATATCGAGCGAAGTGGAGGTATAAAGCAACGAGCTGATGAAGATCGTATCTATATTATAAAAGCTAGCGGTCTAGTCAAAATTCCTAATAACAGCTCTTGGTTCGCTGCCGAACATGCCGACTTATTAGAGCCTGGAGATACAATTGTTGTTCCTTTAAATACAGAGCATGTTGATAACTTAACCCTATGGAGTACTGCAACGCAAATATTATATCAAATGGGTATAGCTGTTGCTGCGGTTGGTTCACTATAATGAAATCTATTTTAATAAATAAAGTGAAACTTTTAATACAAAGTTTCCAGAAGCTAGTATTACCTTTATGTGCAAAAAGTGCATTTACGTCTAGTTTATATTTTACTTTTTTCTCAAGGGATTTTTACTATGAGCATAAAGCAATCTTACAAGCTAAATTAGCTTACAAAAATAATAATGGTATACATGGTAAAAGTAGCGCATTACTAAGGCGTAATATACATCGTCTTGAGAAAGGATTAATAATGCGCCCTAGAAGAGATGTTTTTGCCTTAGACTATTTATTGGAAACGATCCAAGTTTATAAAAGCACTAATCAAGTTGGTGGTTTCAGTAAAGTAGAATTAGACTGGGCTAACTCAGTGCTGAATGAATATTTTTCTGTTGTTGATTGTACTCATCCTAAAATATCATATGCATATAATATCTACTCTCAAATAGAAAATTCTATGAGTGCAGATCAAGAGGTTAAGCTTCCATATGTGCAAGCTAATAAGGCCACTCACGATATCAATTACCAACAGTTAATGAAGTTATGCTCATCTAGAAGATCAACTCGTTGGTATAAAAATAAAAGCGTTGAGAATGAAAAAATTCATCAAGCAGCAGCAATTGCTCTTCAGGCACCCAGCGCTTGTAATAGGCAACCGTATGAGTTTTACACCATTCAAAGTCAGCCGCTGTTATCTAAATTAGTAGATTTACCGGGTGGAACCGCAGGTTTTTCAAGTAACATACCATGTTTAATAGCAGTTGTTGGAGACTTATCATATTATCCCGAGGCTCGTGATCGACATGTAATTTATATCGATGGAGCACTCGCTAGTATGCAGTTTATGCTTGCAATCGAAACACTAGGTTTAGCAAGCTGTCCGATTAATTGGCCTGAATTGCACACACTCGATCGTAAGGTGAGTCAGTTATTAGGACTACCACAATATAAACGTGTAGTAATGTTTATGTCAGTTGGCTACCCTGATGAAACTGGTTATATAGCCTACTCAGAAAAAAAACCTTCTGAGAATATAGTTATAGGGTTATAGCGTTATTTAAATATAAAATTATTGCTAGATAGAATAGTTTAAATCAATGGAGTATGTAATGAAAAAAAATAAGGGATTTAGCTTGATGGAGCTAATGATTGTACTAATTATCTTAGGTTTATTAGGTTCGTTGATAGCACCTAAACTATTTTCCAAGGTTAGTTCGTCTAAAATTAAAACAGCAATTGCCCAAATGCAAATGTTTGAAACTGCAATAGATACTTATCGTTTAGATATGGGGACAGTGCCACCTACACTCGATGCGCTTAGAAAAAGCGATGAACCAAATTGGGACGGCCCTTATTTACCTAAAGATATTCCTCTAGATCCTTGGGGCAATAGTTACGTTTACAAAGCGCCAGGAGATAATGATTCACTTTATACCATTATGAGCTATGGTCTGGGTGGTGAGCCAGGTGGTACAGATGAAAGTGCGGATATCGTCCACAAATGATAGATTTGGCGCAACTATTAACATCTCAGTTTAAGATAACACAAGCTGACTTGGATAAGGCGAAATCCTACCAGAATCGATATGACGGTAGGTTAGAGCAAATTTTGGTAAATATGGGTTGCTTAACTGAAGAGGATTTAGCACCACTATATAGCCAGCTTTTAGGGTATCCCCTGTTCGTACCTGATAAATACCCTGGCTGGCAACTACCAGACTTCACTGAGCTTTCTACATTGCAAGAGTTCAAAGCATTGGATTGTTTACTTATAGGTGAAGTTGACGGTGTTTGGTTGCTAGCATGTAAAGACCCTTTATCTTTAAATTTAGCGCAATACCTTCAACGATATGATACTAACTTTGAAATATTTGTCGCTACAGAGTCACAATTACAGACCTACTTCTATGAAATTCAGAGTCATACAGAATCAAATATAGATGATGATGAGCTTACCGGAGACGAGGAAGCTAGATTAAGAGAGCTAGCCTCAGAAGCGCCGACTGTAAATTTACTTAATTCTTTAATTACTAAAGCATTAGCTCGTGGTGCGTCTGATATGCACCTAGAGCCACATAAGGGGCACTTTAGGGTACGTTATCGAATAGATGGAGTTTTGCATGAGGTAGATAAGTTAGCTCCCAAAATGCAATTGCCAATAACCACGCGATTAAAAATACTATCAGGGATGGATATAGCTGAAAAGCGGCGTCCACAAGACGGTAAAATAGAAATGCGGATAGCAAACCAAGAGCTTGATATACGTGTTTCGGCACTTCCCTTAAATGATGGAGAAAGTATTGTTCTGCGTTTCCTACTCAAAGAATCAATACGCTATGATATGTCGGTTTTAGGACTATCTAATGACACACAGCATTTAATACAAGAAGATTTAAAAAAAACCACAGGGGTGATTTTACTTACAGGACCAACTGGTTCAGGTAAAACAACAACGTTATATACTTTTTTAAATGAACTAAATCGCCCAAATGTAAAGATCATTACCTTAGAAGACCCTGTAGAATACCAACTAGAGGGAGTAAACCAAGTTCAAGTAAATAATGAGATTGGATTTAACTTCGCGGCAGGTTTGCGTTCAATAGTACGCCAAGACCCAGACATAATAATGGTGGGTGAAATTCGTGACGCTGAAACAGCACGTATAGCTCTTCAGTCAGCTCTTACAGGTCACCTTGTATTTAGTACAGTACATACGAATGATGCGGCTAGTGCATATACTCGATTATTAGATTTAGGTGTAGAAGAGTTTTTGTTAAATGCAGCGTTAGTGTCGGTAGTTGCTCAGCGTCTAGCCCGAAGGTTATGTCAGCACTGTGCTACTCCTCTTGAGGGAGCTCAAATGCTATTTGATAAGTACCCTATAGAGGAAGTTGCACTTAATGCAGGTATTGAGATAAATATTAAACAACCAGTAGGTTGTGAACAGTGCAATCACACTGGCTTTAAGGGCCGAATAGCGATAAATGAATATCTAAGTTGTGATGATACAATAAAGCAAATACCTAAAAACGATCAATTTATAAGTAAAGCCAAAGAACATAACCAGAAATTAAAGCGTCGTAATTTGATGCAAGATGGTTTGTATAAAGTCATAACCGGCGTTACAACGATAGATGAAGTTCTCAGAGTAGCAGGCTAATGGAATTTGAATACAAAGCTATAGATAGTCAAGGGGCAAGGCACCAAGGGGCTATTTCTGCTAATAGTAAATCTGATGCTTATTCAAAGCTTCTAGAACAGGGGTTAAATGCTTTATCTATAAATGCGATAGCAAAAGAAAGCAGTTTAGCTAGTTTATTTGGGCAAAAGGTCACACTGGATCAGCTAGAGTTTTTTACCAGCGAGCTATCACTATTATTAGAAAGTGGAATAAGAGTAGACCGTGGTATAGATATTATTAAACAGGCCAATGCTCACCCTGCTTTGAGTCGTTTACTCAGTCAAATCTCGTCAGCACTTAAAAAAGGTGCTTCATTGAGTGATGCATTTTCAGAGCACGAAGATCTATTTGGGCCTTTATACATCAACTTACTTAAAATAGGTGAAAGTTCAGGGAATTTACCTGAGGTATTGAATAGGTTATCTAATGATTTAAAGTTTCAAAAAGACTTACGCAGTCAGATAAGTACAGCGCTTACATACCCAAGCGTAATATTTTTTGTTTGTATCATGGCTGTGTATTTTGTGCTTACATTCATTGTACCAAAAATGTCAGGTATTTTTACTGACTTAAGCCAAGCACCTTGGTACACGCAAATGATCATTAACGTAAGTAACTTTTTTGTTGATTATCAAGTGATTATTATTTCAGGTGTCATTTCTGTAATAACTGGATTAGCGTATGCTTTAAAGCGCCCGAACGTAAAAAATTGGTTCTATGTTAAGGTTTCTCACTTACCTGGCATCGGTAAAGTTATACTCACGGCAGAAAGAATACGGTTTGCTCAGTCGATGGCTATGATGCTGGAGGCTGGGCTACAACTAGATACGACACTAGAATTGACAGCGAATACTCTCAAACATCCAGAATTAAAACGTGATGCCAGGCTTGCTTTAAAGCAATTGAAGTCTGGTAAGTTATTAAGTGCAGTACTTGCTAAAACAAGAATTTTTCCTGACTTTTTTTTATCCATAATTAAAGTTGGAGAGGAAACTGGACGTTTACCGCGTGTGTTTTCTGAAATAGCCCAGCGCAGTAAAGCTGACCTTGAAAGCGTTATAAAAAAATTAACAACTATGCTAGAACCTATTATGTTGATTTTTATGGGGGGCTTTGTCGGTGGCATAGTGATAACCATGTTAATGAGTATGGTTTCTATAAATGATGTCCCTTTTTAGTAAACAAAAAGGCTTCTCACTAATCGAGTTGATGGTTGTAATGGCCATTGTAGCAACGTTAATGGGACTGACTGGAGCCTTACTAAACAAAAATGTAAACCAACAACAACGATTGGTCGAAATAGAAAAAACTCAGCATATTTTTAAAATGCTGGCTTATAAAGCCTATTATCAAGGGTATCCAATACACGTAAATACACACGATAACGCCTTAACGATTGAAATTAATGGTGTAACAAAAGTCATTAATTTTAAAGAGTTACACTTTCAAAATATTAGTTTTCTGGTTTCTACACGCTCAACAGTGTTTCCTAAATATTTTAAAATAGTCGTAAATGGCAATGAACAAGAGCATGAAATAATTGGAATGTTTAAGCCCTATGAGCAAAGATAAAGGATTTACATTAATAGAAGTGCTTATTGCTGCAATTATTTTATTTTCGGCTTTAGCATTAATAAGTGATATTTTTAAAAGCGCAATGCTTTCATCATCTAAAGCTGTTTCAAACTCGCAATACTACCAAACTTCGACCTCAGCAATTAGTGCCATTAAAGCGAGTCTACGCGAAAAGGTTAACGGCAAAAATATTCAAGTTGCAGAGGGCGCAATGACACTCTTTAATATTAGTTACGAATGGAAAGCGAATCGCACCTCCTTTAAGCGAATTGCCTTCAGCGAGCTTGATGACTATACGCCCGAGCCTCGTTTTTCTATATATGTTGTTCAAGTCACAGCCAAGCAAAGAGATAAACAAAGAAGCTTTTCATTTGAGGTTTCAACATGGTAAATAAAAAGGGACAAAAAGGATTTACACTGATAGAGTTAATGCTTGCAATGACCTTGCTTATGTTAGTGCTGTTTGCTGGTTATTATGGGTATGGCCTATTTACTGATAAGTGGCAAAAGCGAACTCAATTTTATTGGCAGCAAACTCAGCAAACTTTAGCATTTGACGCTATTTCTCGGGTTTTTGAATCCACTTTCCCATATATTGTTAACTCTGATAATAATGAACCAGCACAGTATTTTTCGGGGGACCAAAATCGAGTGATATTTGTTACTACTTCACCTTTATTTACTAAAGAAACGTCTGTTGTAGAGTTTAAAATATTACAAAACGAGAATACATATTCACTTGCCTATAATGAAGCTTCAATGAGAGGTAATTTATTATTAAATCAATCAGATACAATTAGGTGGCAGCATCAAATAATACTTCTCGAAAACTTACAAAATATATCATTTGAGTATTATGGCTGGAAAAACCTGCAAGAAGTATTTACCAACATAATTGGCGATGAAGACGAAAGAAAAGGGGCTCCAAGCTTTTATCAACAACATATTATGGAAGAGCGAAGAGTACTGCCAGTGAGCGTATACATTAATATAAAAGCTAAAGAAGGAGAGCAAAGTAGATTTTTAATTTCACTTCCTACGCAAGCTTCCAGTGTTTTAGCCGACTATCTACAAGAAGAAGTCTAATGTTTCTACAGCGCGGGATTGCATTAATACAGGTACTTATTATTGCGATGATATTAAGTATTTTAGGAATCTACATATTACAGTCGAGCAAAGACCAGGTAGCTATTACCGACGCTATCAAAATAGCTTTAGATCAAAGAATTGAAATTGAAAATGCAGAATCAAAAATTCTTCATACTTTACTTAGTGAGTTTAGAATTAAAAACTTACAAAGTGAAAATGAGATTGTTAGACAATGGAATTTTCACAATAAGCCTTTTACGTTAGACAATGTTAGTGTGCAAATCCAAGACTTAAATGGCTTAATTAGTTTAAACGAAGTGAATAAGTCAACCTTAGACGATTTTTTTGTGCAATATGGAGTGGACAAAAATCTAAGCGAACAATTTATAGCCTCATTAACCGATTGGATTGATAAGGACGATAATATAAAATATAACGGTGCAGAGCGCGCCTATTACGAAAAAATGGGACTAACAGGCCCAAGAAATGGATTGTTACAATCTGTTGAAGAAGTTTTTTATATAAAAAACCATGACATACTGCCCGAGGAAGATTGGTATAAGTATTTCACAGTTGCTAATGTTAACGGCTTTAACCCTGCGCATTCTCCTGAGCAAATACTAAAGTCTTTCATTAAAAACGATACAAAGGTAGCTAAACTTATTGAACTGCGTAATAATAAGCAACTTAATGGACATGTATTTTACAATGAAACAGGGATTGATTCAGATGAGTTTCTAAGCTTTCTAACTGGTGATAACCTCAGAATCACCCTCACAGCCAAAAATCAGCAACAAAAAACCACAAAAACCTTTACTGTTAAGCTGAGAGCCCGTTCATTAACTCGTCCAGTCGTAATTACGAATGTAGTATGGAATTAATATGAAAAGTTATAATTTAATTCAACAATTGAAATCTAAGGATTGGCTTAATCACCATGTTGCATACTTCCACGAAACACTTTTTTCACTAACAGATAAAGGCTTTTCTGAGATACAGAACACACCAAAAGTTATTATAGTTGCCAGGCAGTATTATACAGAGACATGGCAAACATACCCTTCTATCTCGTTAAAAGAATTGAAAGAGTTATTAAAACTTCAAAATAGCAACAAACAGAATAAAATAACTAAAACAAACTACTCGAAAAATGAGCAGCAAGAAGGCTTTGATGTCAAAACTATTGAGTTCAATGAGTTCATATCAACGAGGTTCTCGCAAAGTTTTTTGATCCCCGAAACTGATTTAATAGCACATAGTTACGAGCGCGAAAGTATCGCTATGGAACTAAATACGCCAGCGGGAGTATTATTTTATGCGCAAGCTGAAGGTAAAGCACATAGCACGTATAAAAGAGGTTTAGTTTCCTCACTAGATATTTTCTCTCTCAGTGTAGGTTTATCTGATAATGCCAAAAGGGTTCAATTAGAAAGTAGCCAGTATAGTAAAGCGTTACTGAGCACGTTAAAAAACTACCCTCTATCAAAGCTTAATAAGTTGATCTCTAGCGACTTCACAAAAAGCGTAAACCTAAATATGTTGCACGCGATTTATTGGGCTCCAATGATTACTGCAACACTCTTCATTTTGATTATGAATGGCTACTTTATGTTGCAGCATAATACTTTAGAAGAAAAGCTTAGTGCTAAAAATCAACAAATCTCCACTTTGTTAGCCAAACAAAAGCATATTGATGAAACCAACAGATACGTATCAGATGTATCTAATGAACTCACAAGCGTGCCAAGAGTACTAAGTCACTTTCAAATTGCATATGAGGCAATCAATGCCGGTATGGAAATACAGCAATTTAAAGGCGGCGCTAATGAAATAATGATACGAGGCTTTGCTAATTCTGCGTCAACGGTATTATCTGCAATAAGTGAGTTACCAGAGTTATCGAGTGCGCAATTTAATGGCCCTGTAAGAAAATCAGGAAAAAGAGACTACTTTGTAATGACGTTAAAGTTAGCGACAACCAATGAAAAATGAAATAATAAAATACCAGCATTACTTGTTGCTTATTCTGGCTCTTATAATAACCCAATTTATTTTAGAGCCACTGTGGCAGCATGGGCTTGATACCCAGAGTAAAATTCAGTTAATGGAAAAAAAAGCAGACAAAATTGCAGGTTTGCTTTCAGTCAAAGAGCAGATAGATGAACAAGATAAATTAATCTCTTCTAAGTTATTGCAGCTTCAACCATATTTATTTCCTGCAAGTTCGGAATCTGAGTTTAAGCTTTTAGCACAAGGAAAAGTTGAATCAGTATTATCTGATGCAAATTGCAACATTGATAGCATAGGGTGGAAAAGTCGTTCAAAAGTAGAACAAAGCCTAATTCGTTGGACATTAGAGGCAAGGTATAAAGGCAATGCAGAGTGTGCATTAAAAGCTATACGAACATTTGAACACCAAAAACCCGTGATTAATATTTCTGAGTACTCTCTTGGCGGCAGAGAAGTATCTGGTAATAAAAGAAACAATATGGTTATTCAAATAAATTTAGTAATGTGGCAAAACGCAAAAGAGGTTGCATTATGAAGTGGTTTATTGGCTTTTTATGCTTGTTAACGGTATATCTTTTATTCGACGGTCTTTCGCTATCAGCGCATTCTTCTTCTGATAAAAAGCATAAGTATACTTCCCCACAAAGTATTAACCCTGTAAAAGAGCAGGAAATTTTACCTGTTGAAAAAGAATGGTTGGCTTATTTGCAAGAGCAAGAAGAGAAAAAACCGGCCCCAGAAACACAAAATAACAAAGTTCATAAACCACCATATCCAACAATTACTATTGGTGAAAAAAACTATCAGTTACTAGGGATTTTTAAAAAAGATAAACACCCCTTTGTATTATTAAAAGCGGTTAATTCAGAATTAATCGAGTTACAAGAAGGAGCGGCTCTTTCTGAAGGGGTCGTTCTTCAAGCAATAACTGCTTCCGCTATTACCTTATCTCAAGGTGATGAACTAATAAAATTTAAACTTTTTGAACGTAGTGACCATGTCGAATAGATTATTTAAAACAACAATTATACTTCCGTTAATGCTAGGGCTAACTAGCTGTGCATTGTTGGAGCCTAAATCGCATGTTCAGGCCGAGCGTGTCACCGTAAACGCATCTTATCTTGATGAACCACAAGCTAAGGTTCAAGCTGAGGAAGTTAATAAGGCGGAAAATAAACACGAAGGTAATAATGTTGAGTATCTGACGCGTTTGTCGGGCACTAAGCAAGGCTTAACTTTAGAATTAGATTTATCTGACAGCATAAAGAGTAATAAAACTTTTCAAGTATCCGTTAATGCTTTACCACTTAATGATTTTATTCATTATATCTTTGGTGAGCTGCTAGACGTTTCATATCTACTTGAAGCGAGTGTTAAAGCTAATGCTACACCTGTGACTTTAGACTTAAAGCAAGAAATACCTGCCAAAGAGTTATTTTTACTCGCACAGCAAATACTTTCTCAGAATAATATCAATATTGTAAAAAATGATCGTATTTTCTTTTTGCATACTAACAACGCAAATACTAAAACGGATAAAGCATTTGGTTTTGGTAGAACAGAAGACTCTGTACCTAATGTGTCAGGTGAAATTGTCCAACTTGTTCCTATCCTTTATGATATGAAGGCAGGCTTACGAAGTATCATAAATCAACTAGTTGACGCAAAAACAAACTATGATGCATCCCAAGGCTTACTAACTATAGTTGGTTTGCGCGAACAAGTTATTCGATCTTTATCATTGATTGGTTTACTCGACAGCCCATTTATGTATAACAAATCAAGCGCGCTTCTTAGCTTTGAATACATAAATTCAGAAACGTTTACCGAAAAAGTATCAGAAATACTTGCCCAAGAAGGTATTAGTGTTTCTAAAGGTGGGTTACGCTCAACCAATGTTAAATTTGTACCACTAGAACATTTAGGTAAAGTGGTTGTGTTTGCTAGTAGCGATGAAGTTATTGACCGAGTTACATTTTGGTTAAAGCAACTAGATAAACCTGTTGCAGGGGCAGAGCAAAGTTTTTATATTTACAATCCGCGCTATGCCAGAGCATCAGATTTAGGTGAGAGCTTAGCACCTTTGCTAGGGGGGAGTACCTCAAGCTCACCTAGAGTCTCATCTACTAACTCAGAAACATCTAGCGCGAGTACTGTTAATAGTAATAGAGGCGAAGCCAATAGCGTTCAAACAATAGAAGGTGATAATGTTCGCCTAGTGGTTGATAGCAGAGCTAACGCCCTTATTTTTTACTCCACGGGGCAGCACTTTCAAGAGTTACAGCCAATCATTCGTCAGCTCGATATTATGCCTAAACAAGTAATGATGGAGGTCGTTATTGCTGAGGTAAAACTGACTGGTGCTTTCTCTAAAGGAGTTCAATTTGCTATTGAGAGCGGAAAAGCGTCTAGTCGTACAGAAAGCTTTAGCTTTGACGGTGAAGAAGGCTTTAACTACTCAATTGTAGGTTTGCCGGGGAATATTAGCGTAAATCTTTCACAAACTGATGGTCTTGTTAATGTGTTATCTCGCCCTACATTACTTGTGCGTGATGGTGTGGCTGCAAATATAAGTGTAGGTGACGATATACCTACGGTAGGAAGTACTACAACCGATCCAATAAGCGGTGATCGTCAAACCACGGAAGTAACTTATAGAAAAACAGGTGTTGATCTAACTGTAACACCAACTATAAATGCGCAAGGCACGGTTATTATGTCTATTTCACAAAATATTTCTAATGTTTCAACAGATGGCTCAGGCGTTGCTGGCAATCCATCAATTTTTGAACGAACATTAAGTACAGAGGTTGTAGCCGGGAATGGGCAAACTGTTATGTTGGGTGGACTTATCAGCGAAAATAAATCTAACGGTGCGTCGTCAGTACCATTTTTTGGTGATTTACCATTGTTTGGGCATTTGTTTAGATCAGATACAAGTAGCTCAGACAAAACTGAATTAGTAATTTTAGTAACGCCTAAAATTGTCCAAAATAGCGAAGATTGGGAGCGTGTTAAAGGGAGTTTTCTTAAAGGTTTAGAAAATATTTCTTTTTAACTTTTTACTACCTCAATTTTAGTGAGTATTGGGCTTTTAGCTTTTAAATTAAAAACTACACATTTAGGTGTATATTCGATAGGCGAATATGCACTTATTTATGGTGTAAGTGAAAAGAATTCTGTAATGAAATAGTCACAAGGCGTTGGTTTAATATAAACGAGCAGCTGCTAGGCTATTTGTACAGTTTAAATAAGGGTTTAATACATATATTTGCTGCTTTATTTTTGTAAGTAAGCGGTTAATGTTATGTATTAATTTTAATCATAAAATATTCACTATATTAGGTAATTTACTTGACATAACCTGAATAAGCCCTTAAATTTGCATTGATCTGGCAACCTGCTGTCAGAACAATAAAATCTCGATGTATTGCAAACTTTGTTATACATCTGTTTCATGGAACTATGGAGAACGGAAACAAAATGAAATTATTCAAAAAAGCACTTTTGGCAACAGCTATCATGGGTACAATGGGTGCACAAGCTGCAACTATTTCTAGCGAAGCATTAAACCTTTCAAAAGAAGGTGCTGCACTAGGCGTTGCACCTACAGAACAAACTGTAGTGTTTGATGTTGTTGTAGATAAAGATCATCCATCAGCATCTGTAATCACTATTAACTTCGACAAAAACGTTGATGTTAACGGTTTAATAGGTGGTGATGTAACTCAAACAGTTGGTGGCGGTACAGCTTATGCTGGTGACGTAGCGTTTAACTACGGTACTGGTAGCTTCACATTCGATGACGTAAAAGTTTTTGATCGTGACCAAACTAAAGGCGAAACTGATGCAATTAGCTTTAAAGTTAACCTTGGTAACCCTTTAACTGCTAACTCGGCTTTCCGTGTAACTCTAGGTCAGCACGATCTTGGTGTTGAGCCAGATAATTCAGATGATGGTGCAGATAAAGTACTTATCGCTGGTGTATCTAACATCAACTACATCTCGCATAAGCCAGACGACTCAGTAATCGAAACTGGTGTTGGCGAGCTTGCTAAAGAAGTTTCTCAGTTTAGCTTTAAAATTGATGAAAAATTAGACGGTGTTATTAGCCGTACTGATCAAACTGACTGGTCAGAAACTAACTTTACTTCAATTGAATCTGATGAGCTAGAGTACACTCTTACTAATGACGAGACTATGGGTCTAGCACTTTTAGGTGCAGATCTAAAAGTAGTATTTAGTGGTAACTTTGACGGCGTCGAAGATTTTTCTGGTGTATCTCGTAGTGCTATCGATTACGTAAGCGATGCAGCACCAGGCAGAACTGTAGGTGCTTTATCGCCGCTTGTAACTAACGATGCAGGTAAAACAATTGCTGTAGATATGCGTTATGCTACAGCTGCAGGTGCTGAAGGTACTAAGCTTGCTGCTGATGAGCAATTAGTATTTACTAATGAAGATGATGCAACTACTCCTGACACTGATGAAGCTGCAGAAATCCCAGTAACTGGTGATGTTAAAGCAACTGTTACACTTTACAACGCTGATAACAACTTAAAAGCTATCCCAACTGGTGGTTACCCACTATACAATGATGTTGATGCAGGTAAATGGACTATTGATGCGACTATCGTAAACGTACCATACATGCCAATTAATGCACCTAGCACTAACTCATTCATCCACTTCGCAAACGAAATTGATCGTGAAGTTGATGTTATCGTAACTGCTATCGATAACAACGGTGTTGAGTACGGTCCAATGGACTTAGGCTTCAACCTTCGCCCAGACACTGTTGAAAAACTATCTATGAAGTACATGGATGAGTTATTTGGTCTTGGTGGTCAATCTACTAAGTTAAGCCTTACATTCAACCTTGATGCATTCAAAAATGATGTTGGCGTATACGCAGTTAGCCAAAACGACCAAGGTCGTACTGAAGTATCTAGCTCACAACAAAAATAATATTGCTTAGTCAATATGTTAAAAACCCGGCTTAGGCCGGGTTTTTTGTCTTTCGTATTTGTGTTTAAAAGGTGAAACCATGAAATTAAAAACAAGTTTATTATTATGTGCGCTAGCATTTGCAAACTTGAATGCTGCTTATGCACAAGCGTCAAATGCAAAAGTATTATCAGCAAGTAGCAGCGACAATAGCTGCAAATTTGATGTGAGTTTTAATACAGACCCGCAAGTAAAAGAACAAACCATGAATGTTTCTCAAGGCGTTGAGCTAAAGCTTAAGCAATATATTGCTGTACGTACACACAGAGGCGCCAACATTGCGAGTAATGTGATATGCCAACATTTGGTAGGTCAACAGTACACAGGCTCACAAGAAGAATGGAAAGGTTTTATTAATACTGCAGTACAAGGCATGATGCAGCATGGCTTTAAAGACTTAAAGTTTACTAAAGTAGGCACTGATGATGCTGCCTATAAGGGCCAATACCCCAATTTTGAGTATACCTTTACAGGTGATATAGGTGGAAATAAGCAAATTATTCATAACCTAGCAGTACTTGATAAAAAAAATAATCAAGTAATCACTTTTTCAGTGAGCGGAAATAAAAAAGTAGAAAGTGAGATTAAATCTGATTACCAGCAACTTATTAATTCATTTAGCCTTTAGTTTTTACTGCCTTATATAGCAAGTAATACCAATCGTAATAATACTTAACCTAAACTCTGGCTACGAGGTTTTTAGCATATTTTATTTAGCCTATAGCAAGTAAATTCAACGCAGTTAGCACTTAAAATAGCTGCTAGAGATAGATTTATTATCCAGAGTTCAGGTTATTTAATCACTTTTATGAGCTAAACGCGTCGCTACCTGCGTTATTAAATTCTCATTTACGACTGCATGGATACAGAAGGTAGAGCAATGCAGTAGCAATTGCCGAGAACAACTAAATAGCAACTTTTTTGGCTAGGGCGTGTTGAACTATGATGGTTGCATTTACAGTGTTGTGTTTGGTTTATGAACAGCGTGGAGTCTATGTAGTATGGTTATTCCCCATAAATGGGCGATAACGCAGCATAAATGCCAAACATGCGCAGCCCTCTAGGTTCTTTCTAGGAACGATTAGTTCTTTGCTGCCTACATGGACGTAAGTATGGACTTCCCAGCTTTCACTAGACAGTTTCTAACTCAGAAAAATACGCTTCCTCAAACTTAGCTGGTGAAACACCGCCTGTGTGTGAATGGCGTTTTTTTGGATTGTAGAACATTTCTATAAAATTGAATATCTCAGCTTTCGCATCTTCCCTTGTCGAATATATCTTACGCTTAACTATTCGCTTTTTAATCGTCGCAAAAAAGCTTTCAGCAACTGCATTATCGTGACAATTCCCAGCTCGACTCATTGAGGGTACAAGGTTATGTTCTTTCATAAAGGCTAAGTAATCAGCGCTACCATACTGGCTTCCTTGATCACTATGTACCATTACGTCAGCTTTGGGTTGGCGCTGATAAACTGCCATGAGCAATGCTTTAATTACTAAGTGCTTGTCCATGTTTTTATCCATCGACCAGCCTACGATGCGCCTAGAGAATAAATCCATGACAGTTGCTACATACAAGAAGCCTTCATAGATTCTCACATAAGTAATATCACTTACCCAAGTTTGATTCGGCGCAGGAGGATTAAACTGACGAGCTAGCAAGTTATCTGCAATGCGCGATGTTTTACCGCCTTTAATATGGCGACGTTTATAACCTATTTGCGCTTTGAGTTTATGTTGGCGCATGATCTTAGCTACGCGATTAACACTACATTGCTCACCAGCTTCACGTAAATCTGCGTGTATCCAAGGACTACCGTAAGTGCCACCACTGGCAACGTAAAACTCTCTAATAAGCTTAAGCAAACGATTATCTTCGATTGCTCTGTCACTCAATGGCTTCTTTAACCACGCATAAAAGCCACTGCGGTGTAGCTTAAATAGTTTACACATCGCAACAATAGAAAACTCATTTTGATGCTCACGAATAGAAGCGTACTTTACTCGGGGTTGCTGGCAAAGTACCTTGCGGCCTTTTTTAGAATGTCGCGTTCCTCCGTGACACGTTTTAGCTCGGCCTCAAGTTTGGCGATCCTTAGTTGTTCATCTGATGATTTGGTTTGTTTGGGTTTCTCTGATAACTGGCTTCGCCAGTGATATAACGTTTTGGTACAAATATCTAATCGTTCTGATACTTCAGCAACTGAATAACCACGTTCAGTTATTTGTTTAACTGCTTCTATTTTAAATTCTTGGGTATACCGTTTGCCTTTGCTCATAAAACACCTCTAATTAGAAGTTACAATGTAACTCATTGGGTGTCTAGCAAACTATGGGAAGTCCAGTAAGGGGCGTGAGCAGGACGCGGAAGCTTTGCTCGGTTTTTACTTATTCTTACAAGGATGTAAGTCATTAGAATAACGCAGGAGCAGTTATCGAGCCCACTAGGTTACAAACCTCGCGGCGCGATTTAATTGCCCTAGATTGAATGAATTTTAATCTACAAAGGCCAGCGTGCCCTAATTATCAACACGCTTTTCCAACCTCAAAATAGATCACTCAATTAAGCGGATTGGTATAAATTAGGAAATTGGCGTTGCTCAAATCATTAAGTAACGCCTTAGTTTATAGTATATAAAGGTGGAAAGTTTAACCTGCTGATTTTAATTGATTATTTTAGGATGGATATAGGTTTTAGCTACAAAGTTAGAACCTTCAACTGTTAAATGCCCATAGTCAAATGCCATCAATGTATCATCGATTTTAGCTCTACAGTTAAGTTTGCTCTCTCGGTAAGAGCATAAGTTCTTTAGCATATCTATGTAGATAAAATTCTTGTTTTGCGCATGGAGCTCATTTAAATAAGCGTTACTCTTTAAAATTCTCTTATCAAAGTTAGGGTCTGAAATAAAGACTTCACCCTTATGCCTTTGTAAATAAATGGCAGGTAATGAAGGCTTCCATTGCGGTAAAGGGCCTATTATTACAACTTTTAATACACCCATTGAATGTAGCTGTTTAATTGTATTTTCCCAATCGTTTTTTTCGTGCCAACCTCGTTGACCCAATACTACAATCTCAGGTTTATTATCTAAAACAACCTGATATGCTAAATCGTTAGAGTAATCACAACCAACATCATGGCGGTCAAAGCCATTCTTACGATGCACAAAAGAAGGAGCGCAACCTGAGGAGGTTAATAGGTTGAAGGGCATACTATCCCCAAGAGATTTCCTTAAACCGGTTGAAATTGATCCTATATGTGAATCTCCCCACAGAAAAATACCCCCTTGCTCTGAGCTGATACAATCATTTCCAACTTTGGGCTTTTTAGTCTTAAGAATCCGGTATGAAGCATTACATTTTAAAAATAAACCGGAGGGATCCATTTCATAATTTTTGTAGGTTTCGATAAACTGATTGTCTGTACCTTGAGATTTTGCTCGCATGTCAAAGTTACCGTCATAAACATTCACGGTTAAAGCTGAGGCTAAGGCAGTTAATAGTAATACAGCAGTGGTGTAGCCAGATATTTTCTTTTCTATTAATTTATAAGAGATCATACCTAACAAAATTGATAACAGTATCAATAAAAGAATATTTTTGGTGTTATCAATTAAATAGCCATTCATAAAGACCACTAAAGGCCAATGCCATAAATAAATAGAGTAAGACCATGTACCTAGTTTTTGAAATACAGCGTTATTCATTAATCGGCTATCATCACGATGAGCAATAATAATAAAAAACGTCCCAAGGGCAGGGAACAATGCCAAGTAGCCGGGCCAAATACTTTCTTTTGAAACCAAAACGTAACTGCTGATCACCAACAATAAACCAAAATATTCTAGTAGTTTCTTGCGCTCAACCTTTATTTGCAAAGGGTATAGAAAAGCTAACCCACCGAGCATCATTTCCCACGCTCTTGCTGGCAATAAATAATAAGCAGCAGTAGGCCATTTGTTAGATGCAATAATGCATAAAATAAAGCTTAAAACCGTAGCAACTAAAATACTTGCTTTCATTACTTTTACAGGCATGAATTTTTTCATTGCAACTAATACTAAGGGGTAAAGTATATAAAATTGCCATTCGACAGAGAGTGACCACGAATGTAATAGCCACTTTTCATGGGATACAGCGTCAAAGTAACCAGACTCTTTCCAATAGGTTATATTTGAAAAAAAGCCTAACGAAGAAATTATATGTTTAGAAATAGTGGAAAAAGAATAGTTAAGCTCAAAAAACCAAGCAAAAATTAATAGCGCTATACATAGCACGGCCAACGGTGGAATTATTCTATTTGCACGGGCTTTATAAAACTTAATAATAGAAAAAGTTTGCTGCT
Organism: Pseudoalteromonas sp. 2CM41L; assembly: GCF_023161905.1. NCBI lineage: Bacteria > Pseudomonadati > Pseudomonadota > Gammaproteobacteria > Alteromonadales > Pseudoalteromonadaceae > Pseudoalteromonas > Pseudoalteromonas sp. 2CM41L. The sequence continues at coordinate 32,829 of NZ_JALNTN010000010.1, read as the reverse complement.
CTATTCCTTTAAATATTATAGCGGTCATTAAAAAACCAGAAATAACAAAAAAGACATCAACACCGGCAAACCCGCCAGACATCCAAGATTCATTAAAATGGTACAAAACAACGGCGATAACAGCTAAAGCCCTAAGTCCATTTATATCTTTCCTAAACTGCAAAACAACCACCTTTATCTAATTTGAAGAAGCCAGATTATACAAGCTAACGATTTGGCAATAACATTAAATTGCCTTATAAATATTTTAAAACAATAATATACGAAGTATGTAACAGGTATTTATAGGGTTTTCTTTGCACAACTAACGACCTTAAATCAATAGCATTACTACACAACTAATACAGAAATAAAATAGTAGAACATGCGATGATCTTACTTAAGGGTTATTTGTACTTATCTTCTGCGCGTAAATAATTTTGCGTATCAAAACGACACAAATGCTCGATTTTTTGTTTTATTTTTGGCTCATTAAAATACGTTTGCAGGGTGCTTTTTACTTCCTGTTTTTTCTCATCTAAAAAGCTATCTGTTGTATTGTGATTGCCAATCAGAATCTCTTTTTTAGAGATTGTTTTAACTTGTTCACTAAACCCATTTAAATCATCTAAAAAGCCTACAACTTTAAATTTCTCTAGATTATTTAAAAACTCTGTTTGCATGTAAGTCGCATCAGTTTCATCTTCAGCAAAGCGCCCTGTAATACACATACTCATTACATTAGCCATTTGCCAACCTCTACGATGCTCTAAAATTCTATCTACTTCGCCAATTAGATTGTCAGAGTTAATATTATTAGGGGCCATTAAAGGAAGTGGGTTGGTTAACTTATTATATATATAGTTAGATATGAATCTTGATATAGGCTCTCTTAGAACCGTAACAAAATTCTTTTGTTGCCCGTATTGCTCAAGTAAATATTTATTACTGCATACGTGGCCGCTTATATATTGCCAATCTTGGGATAGGTAATAGGCTAGCAGCCCACTTAACTGTTTCGCGTGATGATCGCTAAATTTAGCAATACTATCTAAATCATTAACCTTTTGATTGAAAGTAGCTAAGCTCATTTCAATTGCACCTTCGCGGCTGAATCTTGGCTGTCCCGCTTTTGCAAACTGCTCGCGCATTGCTAAATCAATTGATATTCCTCCCGACTTAGGTATGTGTATAAATACAAAGCCAGATTGATCTTGTGTTGATTTTCCTATGCGGTGTAATTTAACGTCATAGCCCAATTGATTAATAAGGAGTTTAATATTTTTCTTTAAATTTGAGGTCATTTTTTATTCGCGAGTAGTTGGTTTATTAATGATTTAATAATTAAAGGCGAGTTTAACATAGACTGATGCAAAATTAGGGTGTAGTCCCTCGTTTTCGGCTGAAAAAATAAAAAACCATAACTCGCCACCATATAAGATATGACGGTAGCCCATGCAGCTCCAACACCTGCATAATGAGGTATTAACAGAGCATTTAAGGCTATGTTTACAATAGCCCCTGATAAGCTCGACACTAAGCTATATTTGTAAAGTTTTTCAATAATGAGCCATTTAGATAATATAGCCCTTTGGAATATAAATACACTAGCAAATATATGAATACTTAGTATTTGTGCACTTGATTGATAATCACTCCCATATATTAGCTTAATTAATGTTGGCGCAATAAAATACGTTGATATGCTCAATATTAATGCACATAAAACTAAGATGGTTATTAGGTTTTTCAATAGTTTTAGGTACTTAGGGTAACTATTAAATCTATATTTACTTAGTTGTGCTGTAAAAGCATTAGCAATTAATACTGGAAACACATACCAAACTTCAGACAGTTTAGCTGCGGCTGCATAATAAGCTACAGATTGAGTATCAACAAGATTAGCTAACATTATTTGATCGATTTTTAAATATATTGTTGCAGCTATACCTGAAAATAATAACCACTTTCCTTTTTGTGCTAATGCAATATAACTAAGTTTACTAGTAGGTCGCTTAATGAAATGGTGATGTTTACCAAGTAAATATATTAATACATAACTAAGACCAATAAGTGCATACTCTAACCCTTGTAATAGGATTAATAAGCTTAGAGGCGCACTATTTAAAATTGCAGCACATTTAAAAGCGTTTAATATTAAAAGTAGGAATAGTCTCACTTTTAGTAATATACCAACCTGCTCCCTCCCTAAAAAATAAAACTCAACAACATAAAACACTGTAAAACTTTGTAATACTATGAGCATCAAAATGTTAGTTGAATTATCTCCATCGAGAAAAAGTACTAAAAAAATGGCTAGAATTATTGATAACCCAGCTCCAAAAAAACGAACAATTAAAGCACTTTTTAGGTAGTAATGAGCGTTTGTTGGGTTTTTAGATATGTATTTAGTGACAACATTATTTAACCCCATAATACTCAGGGGTAAAAATAGTCCCGCAACTGAAAGAATATAAGAAAATTGCCCAAAAGTTTCAGGGCCAGCGTAGCGCGCTAATAGCACACTGTTAAAAAAGCTTAAAAAAAGTAAAATACACTTTTCTATGATTAACAATAGACTGTTTTTTATACCAGAAGAGGTAGGCATGGTTTCTCATGACGTAAAATTTCAAAGCGGCTAACTATAACCTATAAAAAAAACACTGTAAAAGGTTGTAAGGATCATTCCAGCTGTATAAGATCCGCTGTCGGATTTAAATATGTGTGCTAGAGGAAGGGTAATGTTGATTGAAATTAAAGGTGTTCAGTTTGTAAATAAAGGCGCAGAGCTTATGCTATATGCTATTTTACAACAGTTAAAAGAACAATTGCCTGATGCAGAAATATGCTTAGCCCACAATGCAAACTCTCCTTATACTAAAAGGGCTGAAATAGGTGCATTTCAAAAAGTTGGTTTATTGAAAAATATTGTAGATTTAAACCGTGTTTTTTATTTTGTACCAAAAAAAATACGCCAGTATTTTAAGAATAGATTTGGCATAGTTACTGAAGCCGATATTGATGTGATACTTGATGCTTCAGGTTTTAGCTATGGCGACCAATGGTCTGATCTTGTTTTGCATCAAGTAGCAAATGAAGTTACTAGGCTAAAAGCACAAAATAAAAAGTATATTTTCTTGCCACAATCTTTAGGCCCTTTCACGCGCGAAGAAAACAAAAAGTATGCACAAAAAGCATTTTCTAACGCGAGTTTAGTTTTTGCTCGAGAAGAGCCTTCGTTTAATCATATTGAAGAGCTTAATGGTGCAAGTACGAACCTATTCAGAGCACCTGATTTTACAAATTTATTATGCCCAGAAAATAGTCAATTTTTTGCTAAATATAAAGATTACTTTGTGGTTATACCTAACTCAAAAATGCTAAGTTCAAAAAATAAAGATACTAGTTGGAAAGCTAATTATGTTGACGTTATTAAAACGCTTATAGAAAAAGCTTTAGCTGACGGAGAGCATGTTGTTATTTTGAATCACAGTGGCAACGATGATAGCGAATTATGTTCTTTAATTCAGAACGGGTTAAGCAAAGTGTGCGATATTATTGAGCCTAAAACTGCATTAGAAGTTAAGGCCGTGATTGGCGGCGCAAAAGCAGTAGTAAGCTCTCGTTTTCATGGATGTGTAAGTGCTCTATCTCAAGGGGTTCCATGTTTAGCTACAAGTTGGAGTCATAAATATTTAGAATTGTTTAAAGAATATAACAGCGAGCACTTACTACTTAATTCAAAAAGTAGTAAGGATTCCCTACATAACTCTTTAGAGCAAGTACTTAACCCAGAAAAACAGTGGTTAAAAGGCTTAAAAGATAATGCAGAACATTATAAACTACAAAGCGCTGAAATGTGGCAGCGTGTAGTAAATGTTGTTAAAGGTAGATAAGTGTTACCTTTTGTAATTTAGATGTTTAAAAGTAACAGCTTGGCTTATATTTGATATAACTTTAAGCTGTTTTTATTTATGTGGCGATCGACTATAATACGCCTGCTCCACATCAAGGATGAACAAATGGATAAGGGATTTACATTTAAAAAGGTAAAAAACTGTGATAGCTAATAACCTAGGATTGTTTTTATGCTCTTTTCTGAGTCTCTTCTTTTTTCGTAAAGTTGCTATCTATATAAATTTAGTTGATGAGCCAAATGCTCGAAAACATCATGCCGGATCTGTTCCGCTAATTGGCGGATTGGCTGTATTTATCGTCGTTTTCTCATACCTTCTTGTTTTCCCAAATACAATCTCATCATCAATGTTGTACCTTGGTTGCGCTGGCATTTTATTATTTGTTGGTCTGCTTGATGATATGTACGATATTAGCTTTAGGTTACGTTTATTTTTACAAATAATCATCTCTGTTATTATGATGACTTTTGGCGGGTTAGTATTAAATCATGTAGGTGCAATTTTTGGTGGTAACAGCATTGATTTGTCGCATTTCGGGTATGTGATGACAATTATTGCCGTAGTTGGGGCAATTAATGCTTTTAATATGGTGGATGGAATAGACGGTTTGTTAGGAGCGCTTGCGACTATAACTTTTAGTTCTTTAGGTATTTTGTTTTATTTAAATAACCAACAGGAGTTGACCGCTTTCTGTACAGCTATTGTATTTACTATTGTTCCTTATATTTTAATGAATTTAGGCATTCCTTTAGGTCAGCGTTTTAAAGTGTTTATGGGTGATGCAGGAAGTACTGTAATTGGCTTTACAGTGGTTTGGTTATTACTGGAAGGTTCGCAGTCTGGTGAGTTTAGTGCATTTAGCCCTGTAACAGCTCTATGGTTGGCAGGAATCCCCATAATGGATGCGGTATCAACTATAATTAGGCGTCTAAAGAAAAGACAGTCGCCTTTCAAGCCAGACCGAGAGCATCTTCACCATATATTACAAAGACTTGGTTTAGGTCCGAAAAGAACCCTGACTGTAATCTGTTTTATTGCGAGCATTTTTGCTGGGGTAGGTATCACAGCTCAAATTTATAACATCCCTGACTACATTATGTTTTATGGATTTCTTCTTTGCTTGGTTGTATATAATCAAGTAATGATGAATATTTGGAAATTTACCGTTGCTATTAGACGTTGGATAAAAAGTTAGGTTAAAAAAGCTTTTTACGTATTTATAATTGAAAAGTTACAGTATCCATTTAAAATCAAATTTAGTGTTTAACTGTTCTGTAAAAACTATTTAAATATATTTATAAGATCTTCAGTTAAAAAGAAAGGCTCTTTTATATATGGCTTTGCTTGAAAACTGTCTATCTGTTTTATACAGGTGTCTATTTGTTTCAATTTGTGACAAACAATAGCAAATGAGTTATGTTCAAGATAAGCCGTTAAATCTGCTTGATGTTTATCTACACGTTCGTAATTGGGTACCACAATACATTTTTTTTCTTTTTCTAGTAATTCAAACACAGTTCCAGCTCCAGCATGAGTAATAACAACATCCGCATCATCAATGTAATCAGAAAATTGCTTTGAAAAAGTAAAATACGACCCACTTTCTGGTTTATAAGCACTTGAGCTAATTTGAAATGTAAATTCATGGTTTGTATGATTTTTTGCAACCAGATCAACCGCACGAACTAGTGATTTAAAAGGCGAAGAACCCACTGTTACTAAAATTTTCATAGGCGTCCACAAAATTTAGAGTTTTTATAAAGCTTTTCTTGTTCTTTGTTTTGAACCCAAAACTCACTACTTAGTTTTGACATAATGCGCCCAGTTATCGAGCGAGAATAAAAACGACAAAACGTTTCTATAAATATAACCTTTTTACCAAATAGCCTTAAAATTAATGAAGGTATAATTGCTATCCCTGGGCCGGTTGATATAAGGCCAACTACTTCATACTTGTAACAAAGCTTTAAAGTGGAAATACAAGAATGTAAAGCACCTATTACCGCCATAAATATAGATTTAAAACGATTTTGTTTATGGCGCACATCTCCTAATTTATAATGCATTACTTCTGGGGCAAGAGCGGAAGGTCCCATCGACGTGAACACCAAAGACGATTTAGAAATTTTCTCATACAGTAACTTCATTTCTTGCTTATGGCCGCCTTCACCATAAATAAGTAATGTAACTTTTTGTTTTAACATATTAATCTTTCTATTGGTTGTCAGTAGTTCAAAATAACGTCTAACTTTAATGTTATACGCCGTATGTATGCCATTATAAAAGGCTGCCAATATTTCGTACAAAACCCGAAACAGAGATATTTAGTGGGGCTAATTTAAAGATGTATCACAATGGCTAATATACGCAGTCCAGATAAAACCCGCTTAACAAAACGTACAAAAGTATGCTTAAAATAATCATAAGCTAGTTAAAAAGAATGCTCCCTTAATAATAGTTAGGCTCAAATGTGTATTAAAGAGCGCCATATTAGCTGATACTCTTTACCTAGTCACATAGTTTCTAAGCTTTTAGTACTTGTTTATCTTTAGAGTTATAACCTTCAAAATTTGGGTTTACATTTAGATGAGATATCTACAGCCCGCTATTTTTGTATTAACGTGTTATTTATTTAACTTTGACATGAAGGATTAATTTAGTAGGCAACAATTCTTATTCGAAAACTCTTATTTGTATAGTTCTAGTATCTATAAAGCATTTCTATAGAAGATGCTGTTTGGTATACTAGCGGCCTTTTATAGGTTAGATTGATTAGGCAGTATCATGGATCGTAATGTTGAAGCTATTGAGCAAGATATAGATACCACATTATCTCACTTACTTAAGTATAAGTGGTTAATTATAATAGGAACGGTGCTATCGGCAATTTTATCTGTGGTTGTTGCTATAAATCAACCGAACACTTATACAACACAAGTTTTTTTATCGCCTGTTAGCAAGTCAGACAGCGGTGGCTTAGCAAATCTTGCTGGTCAATTTGGCGGTTTAGCTAGTTTGGCTGGAGTCTCTCTTGGCGGCTCCCAAGGTTCGGATGTAGATGCCGCCTTAGAATTTATGGGTAGCCGTGGCTTTTTACAAACATTTATAAATAAAAGAAACCTGATGCCCGACCTCCTAGCTCTAGAGTCATGGGATAAAGACACTAAAACCCCAATATTTGATTTAGATACTTACGACCCTAAAAATAAAGTTTGGACACGTAAAGCCCCGCCAGGTAAATCCGTGATTCCTACTGCATGGGAAGGATATGAAAAGTTATTAAGTCAAATAAATGCTACCGACTTGACAAAGAAAGGGTTAATAGAGCTTAAAATAACAACTGTCTCCCCCGAATTATCTGTAAAACTTACTAATTGGTTGATAGAAGATATTAATGAATTTTGGCGAGTGAAAGATACAACCGAAGCAGAGGAGGTTATCGAATATTTAAAGGAGCAGGCAGCTAAAACTAATGTGAGTGAGCTTCGTTCAATTTTCTATGAGTTAATTGCTGATCAGACAAGAACAAAGTTATTGTCATCTGTTGGAGATTATCATCTATTAAAGCCTTTATCTGAGGTCATATATCCTGAAGAAAAATCAGGCCCTTCACGAGCTTTAATATGCATAGGGATTACATTTTTAGGTGGACTATTCTCCTTGATTATTGCTTTTATATTTACACTTCGCTCAAGAGAAAAGTAACGTGGCGAACGCGATGATTCAGTCGTATTGGAGGGGGTTTCTGCGCCTCAGTAAAATACGTTTATCTGCGCCGAGTCGAATACAACCCTCCTTGGTTGCATTTTTATGTAGAGGCTATTTTAAAATATCCAACAATAGTAATAAGTTAAGCCAAACTACTTATTGCATATTACTCAGTGAACAGTTGGATTTAATCTGATGGGAAAATATTCAGCTGGCGATATTAACCAGCCTTCTTTTTTACATAAATTGTGTTTAATCATGATGAGTCTATATTTGCTTGCAGACATAGCGTCAGGCTTTTTTGTAATTCAACTGGGTATAGACTTAAAAATATCGCTTTTATATAAACTACCTTTAACTGCGCTTGTATTTATCCTTATTTTATCGTTAGCACCAAAGTACTTTTTAGCATTGTGTTGTATATTAACTACGTTGGTCTTAGGCCCGGTATTGCAACTTTTAAGTAAAGCGAATTTTACTTTTTTTGTTGCTGACTTCTCATACGTTTATAAAATGCTAATGCCTATCTCTATCTTTATTTACTTTGGCTTGCTAGCAGCAAGATGGAGAAGGTTTACAATATTTTGGCTCGAAAAAATATTACTAAGCAACTTTATCATTTTATGCTTTAACTTATTTATTGGTGCTCTAGGGTTTGGACGAGCGAGCTATTCATTGCAAGATGGTGAAACAGCAGGGTCAAATGGTTTTATCTATGCTGCTAATGAACTTGGTGGCGCAATGGTTGTTTTATTTTCGTTTGCACTACATTGGTGTTGGAACGAAAAGCCTAAATGGTATTTCATATTTTCTTTACTTACTGTCTTATGCGGGTTATTAGTTGCAACCAAAACGGCTATGTTAGCAGCGCTAATGCTTATTTTTCTTATACCAATAGCAAATGAAAGAGAGAAAATATTTAGTATCACGAAATTAAAATGTATTATTTTTATACCTATGATTGCAGTAGTTGTAGCCATTTTTTTCTTGATAACAGACTTGTTACAAGCAATAGGGCTATACGACCGTTTAGCACATATACTAAGTGAGCAAGGCATTATAGGAGTAATATGGTCAGGACGTGATGAATACGTACGTGACCTGCTGACGGTATATATTGACCGCCTTGATTTTTGGCAGCAACTTGTTGGGGTTGGTACTTCTGGTGTTGCCCAATACATTCCCAGAAAGTACACTTCTGAGGTAGATCTTATAGACGCTTTAGTGTGGTTTGGCCTTCCTGGGGTCGCCACGTGTTTGGGATTTTATGTATTAACCTTGTTAAAAGCCGCAAGTCAATTTGTAAACCCAAATTCTAAGTATAGCCCTAGTGTGTTTGTAGGGCTCTTCATTTTGTTTTTTTTAGCGCAATTAAGTGGTCATATCTGGATGTCTGGAACATTAGGTATTGTTTTAGGGTGCTTCCTATCACTACTGTGGGTTGATAATAAGAAGGAAAGTAAATTTGAAAAATAATATGCCCTTGGTGTCTGTTTGGGTACCAACTTACAACCGACTAGAGTTATTAAAAAGAGCCGTTAAATCGCTCCAAAATCAAACTTACCCAAACATAGAAATCTTTATTGTAGATAATGGTTCTACAGACGGTACTCAAGAATACTTAAAAGAGCTTAGTCAAACATATACAAATATAAAGCATCATCTTTTCGATAAAAATGAAGGGGCTTGTAAAGCAAGAAACTACGCTATTAAAAATTCAAATGGGCTGTTTGCAACAGGGCTTGATGATGACGATGAATTTTTGCCTACGAGAATAGAGGAACTTGTTGCAGGGTTTGATGAGCAATATGCTTTTGTATGTAGCGGTTATAACTGGGACTACGGTAATGTTAGAAAACAGCTACAAAATACCGATCTTATTATCGATTTAAATACTCAGCTAAACTTTAACCACGCATCAAATCAAGTGCTTACGTATAGGGAGCGCCTCATTGATGTTGGTATGTTTGATGAATCCATTGTATCTTCACAGGATTGGGAGCTATGGACTAGGATGATCATACAGTATGGTCCAGCCAAACGAATAGCAAAAGCATCTTATGTTATTCATACAGCCCATGATAAACCTCGAATAACAGATAGTCTGAATAAGCGCTCTGTGGGCTTTAAACAGTACTTTGAACGTTACGGACACCTTATGTCAAAAAGTAACAAAAGGTGTTACGGTTTTATGGTTCATTACAGCGATGGAAAAAAAACAACTTTCACGACAGTGTTAAAGTACTTCACACCCGCCATATCAACAAAAATATTAAAAGCATGGCTAGCTTCAACATTCCCTTATTTAGCTCAAAAGCGTTTAAAGCGTCTTAAAGAGGACTAATGTGAATAAAATTTGTTTTATTTCTAACCTATTTCCTTCAGAGCGCGATCCATCATTTGGCAGCTTTGTAGCTAAAAATTATCAGCAACTCAAAGATCAGGGTTATCAAATAACAAGTAAAGTAGTAATAGACCGTCGTACACACGGAATCAAAAAACTCTTAAGTTATGTACGTTTTTTACTTAAAGGTTTGTACGCTATAGGCAAGAGAGACTACGACTTTATATATTTTCATTATCTAACTTATTCAACTATTTGCTTACTGCCTTATTTAATGATTCGAAAGCCAAAATATGTAGTAAATATACACGGAGATGACTTAGTTGGCACTTCTCTAATACATAAAGTAATGGGAGTAGGCACATCATTAATTTTAAGGCATAGTGCAGCTGTTGTGGTTCCTTCTGCATTTTTTAAAAGTACACTCCTTAATTTGTATCCTTGGTACAGTGAGCATAAAGTTATAGTGTCTCCTTCAGGAGGTGTTGACTTTAATGCTTTTAAACCATTAAAAGAGCGAAGTAAAGATCGCTTTATTTTAGGCTACGTTTCACGTATTGATGAGGGAAAAGGGTGGCCAGAGCTATTAGAAGCAGTTGCTTTAATTAAATCTAATCAGCCTGAGTTACTAAAGCAATTTCAGTTAAAAATGTATGGCACTGGTGCTGAAGTCGAATTACTTAAAAGTAAAATCGAACAACTAAATCTTACCTCAGTCGTTACTTACTATGGTGCATTAGAGCCTCTTCAGCTTATCGAAAAATACAATGAAATGAATGCGTTTATATTTCCTACCCACCGTGAAAGTTTTGGCTTAGTGGCTGTAGAATCGTTAGCATGTGGTACACCTGTACTTGCATCCAATATCACTCCTGTTAATGAGGTTGTTGTAAATGGTGTTAATGGTCTGCTGTTTGAGAAAGAAAATGCACACCAAATAGCAGAACAAATCATTGCGATATTACAAATGAGTGAGTCAGATTATTTTAGTTTAGCTAATAATACACGTGAATCAGTGCAGCGTTATAATGCCGAACGTGTAGCAAATTTATTGAGTGAAAACTTAAGGTTAGTCTTATAGTATTGTGATTTTGAATGTAAAAGTAAAAAGCATAATTTAAATTGTTATTGTTAATATTATGTTCAGGCTGATTTTTCAAAATGAGTACCTGTTCGTCACTAGATTAGAATTGTTAGGTGCTGGATATAGACGGCTAATATAAGTATAATTGGCTTTGTTGGTATCGTAGCTAAGATATGCTTAGTTCAAGAACGGATTCTATAAATAACTCTGTCGTATTACTTATTAGTACTACGTTATAAAGTTATTTTAAGTCAAAATTAAAGTTACTAGGTTCTAGTTCCCCCCCCAAAGGATTAAAATTTTAATATGAAAAAAAATAGTTTAATCATATTGTTTTCACCAATCGTTTTTATGCTTGGCTGTGCTTCGTCACCTCCAGTTATTAAGGCATCTGTTGCTTTAATTGACAAGCCGATACAATCACAACCAACTAACCTAACACTTCCGCCGGCACTTAATGAGGCATTACAAACCCGTCCTCAAGGCTATGCCAGTATTTATAAAGGCGTGCTATTTTCGTTAGGAAAAAAATACACATCGGCTCTAGGATTGGAGTGCCGTGCACTTTATTTAAGCAACGAAAATAATAAAGTTAAAAAAGAGCGCAGAACAGTATGTAAAGACCAAGCTTCAAACCAATGGTCAGTTACTCCTCAAGTAAGCGATAACAAAAATAGCCACATAAGCTTTGGAGTTTAAATAATATGAACATATTAAACTACAGTCATCGACTCATAAGCACGGTAATAATTTTTGCAACTATTGCAATGCTTAGTAGTCAGGCAAGTGCAGCACAAGCGGTATCGCTTAACCAGTTAGAGCAAGCAGGGGCTGCACAAGCAAATGCTTCAAATGCATCACTTGAAAATGGCACTTATAACAAAGCAAACCGCTCAGGCACATTATTACCAGGCGAAATGTCTGCTTCGCAGCTGTTACCTTCAGCTGAGGCTGGTTTGCCCCCCCCCTATGGCGCAAATTTATTTGCAGGCGGTTACGAAAGTGAGCGTCAAGACGGATTAAATGATGACTATACAATAGCCCCGGGCGATAAAGTATCAATATGGTTATGGGGTGCAATTAACCAGTCTGAAGTTATCACGGTCGATAACCAAGGTAATTTATTCATAACTAATATTGGCCCGGTGCATGTTGCCGATGTAAAAGCGAGTCAGCTTAATAGTTACGTTACCAACAAAATTAAGCAGGTTTACAAAAAAAGTGTCGAAATATACGTAAATTTACTTACCGCAACGCCGGTAAGTGTATACATAAGCGGCAGTGTTGCACGCCCAGGGCAATATGCCGGTATCGCATCAGACAGCATATTATATTACCTTAAGCGAGCAGGCGGTATAGATTCAGAGCGTGGTAGTTACCGCAGCATAAAAGTACTACGAGACAATAAAGTAATCCAAGACATAGATTTATACGATTTTATCTTAAAAGGTTATCTGCCTAAATTTAACTTTAAAGATAACGATGTAATATTGGTCGAGCGTCAAAAAGCAACAGTTGTAGTATCGGGAAGTGTACGCGCCCCATTTAGGTTCGAATTTAAAAATTCCCAAGCAACCGGTGCCCAACTCGCTAACTTTGCGCTTCCTTTGAGCAAAGTAAGCCATGTAGGTATTGTAGGTGATAGGGTTGATGGCCCCTTTTCGGTGTACTTACCCTATGGTGAATTTAAAACGTTTACTTTAAAAGATGGTGATCGTTTAATCTTTAATGACGATATACGTGCTCAAGTACTTGATATACAACTCACAGGTAGTTATTTAGGGCCTTCGTACTATGCCGTTAAAAAAGACACTCGCTTACACGATTTGCTTGCAAATATAGAAATTAACAACGAGCTTGCAGATTATCAGTCGATTTATATTCAGCGTAAAAGTGTGGCTGCTAAACAAAAAGAAATGATTGAGCAATCTCTCGATAGGCTAGAACGTAGTATATTTACGGCGCCAGCATCATCAGACGGTGAAGCAAAAATAAGAGCTGAAGAAGGCCGAATGATATTGGAATTTACCGAGCGAGCGCGTAAAGCTGTGCCATTAGGTAAAGTTGTTATTTCTGATGGTGGCAAAGTGGCTAATGTTCGCTTAGAGCAAGGGGATATTATTCATATACCTGCAAAAACCGATTTAGTACATGTAAGTGGTGAGGTACTAATGCCACAGTCATTAGTTTATAACGAGCAAGCTACAATTAAAGATTATGTTGCGTGGGCCGGTGGCTACAGCGAGCGAGCCAACTATGAACAAATAATGGTAATTCACCCTAATGGCATGATAGACCTTGATGCCACAGGACCACTAAAAGCGGGCGACCAAATTTTAGTGCTCCCTAAAGTAGATACTAAGCTAATGCAATCGGTTAAAGATATTACCCAAATTATTTATCAAATTGCTATTGCAGCAAATGTAGCTACCTAATCAATGACTGCAGTAATTAAACGCAATAACTGGGCAATATGGCGTGATGTTATATTTGCCCTGTTTGTACGCGAAATACGCACAGGTTTTAACGACAGGCTGGGATTAGCCTGGGCGGTTTTTCAACCGCTCAGTTTTATTTTTTTGCTGTCTTACTTGCGGGGCATGATAGCCGGTAGTGAATCACATACAGTGCCTACATTTGAATTTATGATGTATGGGATGCTGCTTATTCAGCTATTTTTAGATACTCTCATGAATGTGTCTAACTCCTTTAAAAAAAACAAAGCCTTATTTGCCTTTAGGCAAGTACAACCTATTAGTAGTGTTATAGCTGTTGCCGGGTTTTACTTGTTTGTAAAAATTGCTGTGTTTTTTTTATTAATATTAATAATGTATTTTTTAAATATTGACTTTAGACTTGATGATCCTCTTTACCTTCTTTTAAATATTATTGGTGTGTGGGTTATAGGGTTGTCGCTGGGTATGTTGTTTGCTATAGGTCAATGTTATATACCTGAAATAAGTAAAATCCAGTCTGTTTTAATGCGCCCTTTATTTTTTATATCGGGAGTGTTTTTTTCACTGCAAGACGTGCCAAAAGAATATTGGCCCTATTTAGACTGGAACCCTATGTTGCACGCAATAGAGCTTTCGCGCCATGCCGCGTATAAAACATACCCTACCGATGGCGTTAGCGAGTTTTACTTGTTTTCATCAGCGTTAGTTTTACTATTTTTTGCATTAGCGACCTACCATGTGTCGTGGAAGCAGGCAATTAGCCGATGACGGACATAAGGCTAAATAATGATTAAGCTAAGTAATGTAACTAAGTATTACCCCTCATCTTTGGGTAACCAGTACATTTTTAAAAACGTAACCTTTGAAATACCCAGTGGCCACAATATTGCTATTTTAGGCTCAAACGGTGCGGGTAAATCAACACTATTTAAAATGTTAGCCGGTAGCGAATACCCCAATAAAGGCGAAATTATTACCGACTTACACCTTTCGTGGCCGGTAGCACTTACAACAGGTATTCACCCGCAAATGAGTGGCGCTGAGAACGCTCGGTTTATTGGCATGATCAACGGTGTGGCCGATTTAGACCTATATGTTCGCAGGGTGCGCCAATTTGCCGAGCTAGGCCCTAAATTTGACCTACCTGTAAATACGTACTCAAGTGGTATGAAACCCCGCTTAGCATTTGCATGTTCAATAGGTATCGACTTTGACGTATACCTAATTGATGAGGTTACATCGGTAGGTGATGCTAATTTTAGAAACAAAACACGCCAAGCGCTTACCCAAAAAAGTAAAAGCGCTAATGTTATTATGGTAAGCCACGAAATGGACGAATTAAGGCATTTTTGCGACAGTGCGATTGTGCTCCATAAAGGCGAACTCACTTTTTACAACGATTTAGAGCAAGGAATTGCTCATTACCAGGCATTATAATTATGAGTCAACAAGCGGTAGATAAAATAGAACAACGTTTTCAAGATATTGGTTTAAAAACCGATAAAGCTATTTGGGATGATGGCGAAAAATTAATTGGCCTTGCTAAACAAGTAGAGCCAAACGACATATATTTAGCTCGCCGAATTATGCAACGAGCCCGCAACTTAAAACCCCAAAGCGAGAAAATAAATAAAGAACTTGAGCGCCTTTCAGCAAAAATAGCAAATAAGGCAAAGCAAACACAAACAAGCTCATCTACAGAAAAAAATAGTGCTGATAATTTATATAAGAATAAACATATTATAAAAGCACAAAGTTTTTATGCAGAGTTAAGCAAAAAACCACACTTTAAAACATACACTCAACCATGGTTTGTACTATTGTTAGTGCCATTTATATTATTTGCGTTTTATCAGCTTGTGTGGGCTGCACCACGGTATGAAAGCAGAGCGCAGCTTATTATTCAGCAACCTGATGGCATGGCAACCATGGACCCTTCAATGGCGATACTAAGTGGTTTAGGGGTTGCTTCTAGCTCGACTGCCGATACCGAAATAGCCAAAGCATACATTCATTCAGAAGACATGCTTAACTACTTACAAGCCCACAGTAATATAAAGCAGCACTATTACGAAGGCGGTGATATTTTTTCACGATTAAGTGCTAGTGCAAGTATTGAAGATTTACTTAAATATTACCAAGAGCACACCACAATTGAAATTGACGAAGATTCGGGTGTAATTAAAATACTGGTGCAGGGTTTTACACCAGAGTATGCAAAGCAATTAACGCAAACCATAGTAAACCGCGCAGAGTGGTACATAAACTCTATAGGTCACCAATTGGCAGATGCGCAGCTTAAATTTATAAAAACAGAACATACTAAAGTAGAGCAGCGCCTACGTAACGCACAAAGTAAAATTTTAGCCTTTCAGCAAAAAAACAACTTACTAGACCCTGAGGCAGAAGGCGCAGCATTACAGCAAATTACGTATGGGTTAGAAAGCGAAATAGCCACTAAAAGTGCACAACTAAAAGGGCTGCGCTCAACCATGACCGAAAAAGCACCTCAAGTGGTTATGCTAGAGGCCGAGCTTAGCGCATTAAAAATACAATTAGAGCTTGAGCGAGAAAGACTTTCGCAACAGCAAGGTACAGGTAGTAATTCAGCAACAGCTAAACCTTTAAATACAAACGATACTGCAGTAAGCGAAGTGTTAGCGCAGTTTTCGGATTTAAAAATAGAGCTTGAGCTGGCTATAAAAGGCTATACAGCATCAGAGGTATCGCTTGATAAAGCGCGTATAGAGGCGTACCGCCAATTAAAATACCTAATAGTGGTAGAGGCACCTACACTACCGCAAGATAATCAATACCCTAAAACGCTATACAATATTTTACTGTTTGCAGTATTACAGCTTATGCTTTTTGGTATTGGTAAAATAATTTTAGCAACAGTAAAAGAACTCAGATAACGTTAAGCTATAAGGGAGTAGGCTTAGCAAAAACTTAATTACTAAGTAAATAAACCGGATACATCATGAACATAGTAACTGCTCCAAAACAAAAGTCGTCTCGCAAAGGTATTATTTTAGCGGGGGGCTCTGGCACGCGCTTATACCCACTTACAAAGGTAGTAAGTAAGCAATTAATGCCTGTATACGATAAGCCAATGATTTTTTACCCCGTATCCACCTTAATGGTTGCCGGCATAACCGAAATTTTAATTATTGCGACCCCTACCGAGCTGCCACGCTTTAAAGAGCTACTGGGCGATGGCAGTGCGTGGGGTATTAGCTTTGAATACGTAGAGCAACCTAGCCCCGATGGCCTAGCGCAAGCATTTTTATTAGCCGAAGACTTTTTACAAGGCCACAGTGCTGCCTTAGTATTAGGCGACAATTTATTTTATGGCCACGACTTATCGGTATCGTTACAAAATGCGACTAGCTGTGAAAATGGCGCCACGGTGTTTGGTTACCATGTCGCTAACCCAGAGTCATATGGTGTAGTGGAGTTTGATACAAACGGTAAAGCAATATCAATTGAAGAAAAGCCAGCTAAACCTAAATCAAATTATGCAGTGCCAGGGCTATACTTTTTTGATAACCGCGTGGTTGAATTTGCAAAAAATGTAAAGCCGTCGGTACGCGGTGAGCTAGAAATTACCGATGTAATAGAGCAGTACCTAGCCAAAAAAGAGCTAAACGTAGAAATAATGGGCCGAGGTACCGCGTGGCTTGATACTGGTACATTAGATGACCTACTTGATGCAGCTAATTTTATTCGTGCAATAGAAAAACGCCAAGGCTTAAAAATTAATTGCCCAGAAGAAATAGCTTACCGCATGGGTTACATAAATGCAGAGCAACTTAAAAAGTTAGCTAAACCGCTTAAAAAGTCGGGCTATGGTAAGTACCTACTTGGGCTTTTAGATCAAACTGTATTTTAATAGGGTTAATAATGAAATTTATTGAAACAAAAATCCCCGAGGTAAAAATAATAGAGCCGCAAGTATTTGGTGACGAGCGCGGCTTTTTTATGGAAACCTTTCGCACATCGCTTTTTAACCAGCACTGCGGCGAGCGCACCTTTGTGCAAGAAAACCACAGTAAATCGGCGCATGGCATACTGCGTGGCTTACACTACCAAACACAAAATACCCAAGGTAAGCTAGTACGTGTTACCCAAGGCGAAGTGTTTGACGTAGCGGTAGATATGCGCAAAAGCTCGCCTACCTTTGGGCAATGGGTAGGGGTAATGCTGTCTGCCGAAAATAAACGTCAGCTTTGGGTGCCAGAGGGGTTTGCTCACGGCTTTTATGTAACCACTGAAAGCGCTGAATTTGTATATAAGTGTACCGATGTATATAACCCAAATGCTGAGGTATCAATTAAGTGGGACGACCCAACGCTTAAGATAGATTGGCCATTAGTAAATGGTAAAGCGCCTCTGCTTTCAGCAAAAGATGAAGCTGGCCTTGCATTTAATAATGCACCTACGTTTAATGAATAAAAGTTAGCAAAGCATGAAAGTATTAGTAACAGGTAAAAATGGCCAGTTAGGTAATGAGCTTGCCAAACTATGCCCTAGCAATGTAGAACTTGAGTTATTTAGCAGTAAAGAATTAGATATAACCAATATGGCTGCGTTAAACGAGGTGTTAATTACACACTCACCAGATGTGGTGATTAACGCAGCAGCCTATACGGCGGTAGACAAAGCCGAAACCGATATAAAACAGGCCTATGCTGTAAACGAGCAGGGCGCTGCTAATTTAGCGACTGTGTGTAAAACAATTGGTGCTAAATTAATTCATATATCAACCGATTTTGTGTTTGATGGAACAAAAACCACCCCCTACGAAGCAAACGACATAACCAATCCTTTAAGTGTGTATGGTGCATCTAAATTAGCGGGCGAGCAAGCTGTGAGCAATCTATTAGGCAGCCAAGCTATAATTGTGCGCACTGCGTGGGTGTACTCTGTTTTTGGTGGGAACTTTGTCAAAAGTATGTTGAATTTAATGCAACAAAAACAGCAATTAGGTATAGTAGCAGACCAAGTGGGTACACCAACGTGGGCTGCAGGGCTTGCTAATATGTTATGGGCATTAGCTACTCAACAAAATCAAAAAAACGGTATAAATTCAACACTAAATAGCAATAAAACAACAATTTTAAATTGGACTGATGCAGGTGTTGCCTCGTGGTACGACTTTGCTGTAGCAATACAAGAACTTGCTATAGAAAAGGGGCTGTTAAGTAAAGCAATACCAATACGCCCTATACCGGCAACTAGCTACCCTACACCGGCAAAGCGCCCCGCGTTTAGCGTGTTAAATAAAGCGCAAGCAGAACAGTTGAGTGGCGTGCAAACAATACATTGGCGTTCACAGTTAAGTGATATGTTAGATGAACTAGCGCTAAAAATTTAACCCGTAGACGCGTTATTAAAAGCTTCTCGGTTCAGCGTCTCTGTGCTCTCGGTGGCAAAAATGGTTTGGGCTAAATGCACAAAGTGATTAAGAGATTGTTATCACCACAGAGAACACAGAGAAGAGAAGGAGAAGTAATAGTTACTTGTAGACGCGCAGCTTGCTGGCGTTATAAATAACTTCTCAGTTTAGCGCGAAGCGACTCTGTGCCCTCGGTGGTAGATTTGTTTTTAAATAAACAACGAAAGTGATTTTATTACCACAGAGAACACAAAGAAGAGAAAGAGAAGCAATAGTTACTTGTAGACGCACAGCTTGCTGGCGTTAATAACTTCTCAGTGTAGCGCGCAGCGCCTCTGTGCTCTCGGTGGTCAAATTGTTTTGGTTTAAGCCCATTCAAGAGATTAAGAAATTATTATCACCACAGAGAACACGGAGAAGAGAAGGAGAAGATCTTTCTCAGTGCAGCGCGAAGCGCCTCTGTGCTCTCGGTGGTCAAATTGTTTAGGGTTAAGCCCATTCAAGTGATTAAGAGATTATTATCACCACAGAGAACACAGAGAAGAGAAGGAGAAGATCTTTCTCAGTGCAGCGCGAAGCGCCTCTGTGCTCTCGGTGGTCAAATTGTTTTGGGTTAAACGCATAAAGTGATTAAGAGATTATTATCACCACAGAGAACACAAAGAAGAGAAAGAGAAGTAATAGTTACTTGTAGACGCACATTGCTGGCGTTATAAATAACTTCTCAGTGTAGCGCGCAGCGCCTTTGTGCCCTCGGTGGTAGATTTGTTTTTAAATAAACGATGAAAGTGACTTTATCACCACAGAGAACACGGAGAAGAGAAGGAGAAGATCTTTCTCAGTGCAGCGCGCAGCGCCTCTGTGCTCTCGGTGGTCAAATTGTTTTGGGTTAAACGCATAAAGTGATTAAGAAATTATTATCACCACAGAGAACACGGAGAAGAGAAGGAGAAGATCTTTCTCAGTGCAGCGCGAAGCGCCTCTGTGCTCTCGGTGGTAAAATTGTTTTGGTTTAAGCCCATTCAAGAGATTAAGAAATTATTATCACCACAGAGAACACAGAGAACACAAAGAAGAGAAAGAGAAGTAATAGTTACTTGTAGACGCACATTGCTGGCGTTATAAATAACTTCTCAGTGTAGCGCGCAGCGCCTTTGTGCCCTCGGTGGTAGATTTGTTTTTAAATAAACGATGAAAGTGACTTTATCACCACAGAGAACACGGAGAAGAGAAGGAGAAGATCTTTCTTAGTGCAGCGCGAAGCGCCTCTGTGCTCTCGGTGGTAGATTTGTTTTTAAATAAACGATGAAAGTGATTTTATTACCACAGAGGACACAAAGAAGAGAAGGAGAAGTAATTATTACTTGTAGACACACAGCTTGCTGGCGTTATTAATAACTTCTCAGTGTAGCGCGCAGCGCCTCTGTGCCCTCGGTGGTAGATTTGTTTTTAAATAAACAACGAAAGTAATTTTATTACCACAGAGAACACAGAGAAGAGAAGGAGAAGATCTTTCTCAGTGCAGCGCGAAGCGCCTCTGTACTGGAATGTTTTTTGAATGAGTTATAAACCTTACTTTTTAGGCGAGTAAAGTAAATGTTTTTGAATAATTTGTAGTTTTGCAACTTACTACTTGTAATGATTAAGTAGGACTGTAGAACCAGATAAAATGGAATAAAAAATGACAGTAAAAAATCTATTAGTAACCGGTGGCGCAGGGTTTATAGGTGCCAATTTTGTACACTATTGGTTAGCAAACCACCCGCAAGATAAAGTAATTGTACTAGATGCACTAACCTACGCAGGCAATAAAGCAAACCTAGACCTAGTAGAAAACAACCCAAATATGACCTTTGTGCACGGCGATATTTGCGATACTGCATTAATAGAAAGCCTAATAGACACTCACCAGTTAAACACCATAGTGCACTTTGCTGCCGAGTCACATGTTGACCGCTCAATAACCGGGCCAGATGCCTTTATAGAAACAAATATACTAGGTACGTATAGCTTGTTAAAAGCAGCTAAAAAAAAGTGGATAGACGAGCCAAAAGCGGCGGGTAACGAGCCTTTAGCGCATCGTTTTCATCATGTAAGTACCGACGAGGTATATGGCACATTAAGTGCTACTGATCCTGCCTTTACCGAAGAAACAGCCTACGCACCTAACTCACCTTATTCAGCGTCAAAAGCAGCGAGTGACCATTTAGTACGTGCGTATCACCATACTTATGGGCTTGAAGTTACAACATCAAACTGTTCAAACAACTATGGGCCATACCACTTCCCAGAAAAGTTAATCCCTTTAATTGTAACCAACATACTTAACGACAAACCACTGCCTGTGTATGGCGATGGCCAGCAAATTCGTGACTGGTTATACGTAGAAGATCACGCCCGTGGTATAGAGCTAGTACTTAAAAAAGGCCGCATTGGTGAAAACTACAACATTGGTGGCAATAACGAATGGGCCAACATAGATATAGTTAAATTGGTATGTAAAGTAATGGGCGAAAAATTTGCAAACAACCCCGAACTTGCAAAGCGTTTCCCTAATGCAAAATCAGCTATAGAAAATAACGTTGAGCAACTAATTACTTATGTTGAAGACCGTGCAGGGCACGACCGTCGCTATGCGATTGATGCTACAAAAACAAATAACGAGCTAGGTTATGTACCAGCAGAGAGCTTTGAAACAGGTTTTACAAAAACACTAAATTGGTATTTAGACAACGAAGCTTGGTGGCTTCCTTTACTAGAAAGTAAATAATCATGTTTAAAAGAAAAAAATCAAAAACGCAGGTAAATAGCTCTAGTGCTGTTACTAAAGCAAATAATATGAGCAAGTCAAACACAAAGCTTGATATAGATTTTTATAAGAGTCTTTACAGCGATTTAGTAGCATTAAGTGAGCAAGAACTAATTGCGCACTGGAATAACTTTGGGAAAAAAGAAGGGCGTTTTGCAAATTTAAAAGATTATGTTGCACAATCCCCCGATATGCAGTTTGACCTAGACTTAGCATTCTACACACATTTTTATCCTGATTTGGCACAAGCGAATATTACTACTTTAGAAGACGCTAAAGTACACTGGCTCAATTATGGTAAAAATGAAGGGCGCTTAACGAATTTAAATAACTGGTTTGAAAAAAATAAACATGTAGGCCTTGCTTTTAATATTGTTGAGTACGATTTTGAAAATGTAATAGCGCTCAACACGGATTTAGCAGTAACCCTTGTTAACTTTTTAGATATGGCGTTAGGGGTTGTTGGTAAACCTATTAGGCTTTATGAGTCAGCAGAAAAAAACGCAACGTTTTATAAACATTTAGGTTTAAATATCTACAACCAATATAAAGCAACGGGTGATCAATCAAAGCTTCATAATGCGCGTAGTGCATGGCGAATTGCTTGTTATTTTAAGCAATCTAACGAAGTTATGGAAATAATAGCGGGCACTTATTTTGAGCAAAATGATTTTAGGACTGCTCAAAAAGCTTATGAGCACGGCTATGCAATAAATAATAAAATGAGTATAGGTGCATTAGGATCGTTACTCGCGTGTTTTGAAAAGCTAACAAATATAACTAGCGGGCTACGTTTTTTAATAAAATATAATCAAGACAACCCAGAGCAAACAGTTGCACTTGAGTGGATAGATAGTTTTTGTAAAAAATTATACGACGATAACCTAGGCGAAATGCAGGTATTAGGGAATTTAGACAAGCGTGAAACCTTAATAGATTGCGCCGAAAAATATTCCGACCATATTTATAATGCCTACTATCAGTACTATTCTACCGAGCAAGATGTTCCGCTTAAAAATAATTTAAATACTGAGCGTGTACTAATTATTGGCGACTACCATATACCGCAATGTATACGCTATCGGATTGACCAAAAAGTAGAGCAGTTAGAATCACAAGGTAAAACCGTTACAACAATTAACTGGACCGAGCTTGAGCAAAGCTATAACCAAGTGGCACTCCATGATGTTGTTATTTTTTACCGAACTCCAGCAGTGCCAAGTGTTTTAAAAGCGTTAGCGCAAGTTAATGCAAATGGTAAAGCGTCATTTTTTGAAATTGACGACCTGTTGTTTGAGCCTAGCTACCCAGCTCCAATAGAAACCTTTGGTGGCTATGTTGATATAAGTACCCATATAGAGCTGCGCAAAGCGCCTGCTAGTTTTGCTGCACTTGCCAAGCGTTGCCGATTTGGTATTGCCTCTACTGAGTTACTTCGTGAAAAACTAGCTAAACTAGTTAGTTCAAATATATGCTTATTGCATCGTAATGGCCTAGACGAGCATAACTATTTTACTAACTTTAAAAAGCCTGACAAAAAGACTATCGATATATTTTATGGCAGTGGTACACAAGCTCATAATACCGACTTTATTGAACTTGCCTTACCTGCACTTGAGCAAGTATTGAGTACAAATAACAGTGTAAGGTTAATTATTGCTGGTTATTTAGAGTTACCACAAAGCTTTAAGCAGCGCTTTAAAACACAGCTATTAACAGTACCACCAGTTAAAAGTATTAAAGCGTATTGGAACCTGTTAGAGCAAGCAGACATAAACCTAGCAATATTAAATGATGATATTGTAAATGGTTGTAAAAGCGAACTTAAATGGTTTGAAGCAGCGTGTTTAGGCGTGCCATCAATTGTAAGTAGTACAGCAAATTACCGTGATGTGATAAATCATGGTGAAGATGCACTTATGGTTGCCACTGTAAGCGAGTGGACAGATGCGTTAACCTCGCTGATTAATAGCAACGAGCTACGAGCAAATATTGCTACCAAAGCACTTGAGCGTGTAAAAGCTGAATATACAGTTGAGGCATTAGGTGAAAAGCTAGTAAACGATATTACAAACACAGTAGCCGTTACCGAGAAACCTAAAAAGAAAATAGCGCTTGTTAACGTGTTTTTTCCACCGCAATCTATTGGCGGGGCAACACGTGTGCTATCAGACAACTTTGATATTTTACAAAAACAATATGGCGATGACTTTGAGCTGGTTGTATTTACATCAGACGAGCGCTGCACCACGCCATACAAGCTAGAAACCTACCAACATCAAGGTGTAACTGTATATCGCTCTACCATATTGTTTAGAGAAAATATGGATTGGCACCCAAAAGATGAAAACATGTACGATTTGTTTGAGGAGTTTTTACAGCTTGAGCAACCTGATTTAGTGCATTTCCATTGCGTGCAGCGCTTAACGGCCTCGGTGGTAGAAGCAACTAAAAATAACAACATACCTTATATTGTTACAGCGCACGATGCGTGGTGGATATCGGACCATCAATTTTTAATTGATCAAAAAGACAACGTATACCCTAATGGCCACCCAGATATGTTTGCCCCACGCGTTTTACCAAATAACGTATCGTTAAGTGATTCAATAGAACGTATAAACTATTATAAAGAGCTGCTGAATGGTGCGACTAAATTACTTACCGTATCGGAATGTTTTGCAGATATTTATGCACAAAACGGATACCCCAATATAGTAGTAAATAAAAATGGTATTAGCTCTACGATGCAATGGGCACCTAAAAATACAGACTATACCGATAATGTAGTGTGCGCCCACATTGGCGGCATGGCTAACCACAAAGGGTATTTTTTATTAAAACAAGCTATAGAGAAACAGCAGCCTAAAAACCTCGAAATGCTAATAGTTGATCACTCAAAAGAGCAAGGTTACGAGTACAAAACTACATGGGGAAAAGTACCAGTGACCTTTATAGGGCGAGTAAGTCAGCAAGGTGTGGTTGAGCTGTACCAAAAAATAGATGTGCTATTTGCGCCTTCTTTATGGCCTGAAAGCTATGGTTTAGTAACACGAGAAGCAACTGCAAGTGGTTGTTGGGTTGTTGCAAGCGAGTTAGGAGGGATTGGTGAGGATGTTACGCTTCAAACCGGTTTCGTAATTAAACCTAATATCAACGAGATCATGGATGTCACTCATAAAATAAATAAAAATAGAGCTACATATAAAGGACTTTCTTCAGTAGAACAAAAAAACATCAGGTTTGCTAAAGAGCAAGTTGATGAGTTATATCGTTATTATCAAACTGATTTTAATTTATAGAAGGCTAACATGATTAAAAACTTAGAAACTAATGTTATATCAAACAGTTTAGTGTTGAATTTTGAAAGTGAGGTTGAGCCTGAGATCTTATTTACAGCAGGCTCTAATTGTAAATGGGATATAACACGAAAAATAGAATCAGAATGCTCATATCAATTAAATGTAGATATAAGAACATATAATTATCTGGAGGTGGAGCTATTTATAAATGATTATCAAGTTCACCTAGATAAGTATTATTTAGATGAAAGCAAATTTTACGATGATTTTTATATGACTGAAACATTAATAAATGCTTCAGCTAGAAACTTATCACCAGATGAAATTTTTTTTGTAGGACTGGCTTATATACGCAAAATACCGTCAGATAGCCCATATTTAGGGGCTTTAATAACACTATTATCTTATCGAGTCTTAGACGACATAAATGAAAGAGCTTATCTATTTGATACTGTTTATGAGCAAAAGAAATTATTTGATAGCTCAATAAACGCTACAAATCCCCATAGTATTAGATGGTTTATTTCTTCTGCATCGACATTTACTATGTTAGCGCTAACCCTAGGTAAGGTAGATGTTGGGTATATAATCCTGAAAAAGCTTCAAGAGCATTCACATCTAGCAGAATTCAATCCGCTAAGTTATTGGAATTACTGCCAAGCAATGACTCTACTTGGGTTAATCCATGTCGATAGAGGTGATAAAAAAGAGGCTGGTACTATCTTTATTACTACCTTTATTTTTTCAAGAAATTCATTAATTGACATTTATAACCCTAGAAATGATTGGTTGCTAGGTCAACTTTCTGACTGTACAGCAATACTTGAGCTTGGAAAGCTTTGCTTAATTTCTGGAACGAAGTGCTTTGATAATAAAATCCCTAGTTCATCAAGAGTTTGCGCGTTTAATGCTAATGATAAAGAAGTGAATTTATCTCCTTTATTTATTCGTTTTAGAGGACTAAAGCTAGAGAATTCAAATTTTTTCAATCGTGTTAAAGCCGAAATTGTTAAGGTGAAATAAGTGGTCAATACGAGAAGGTTAATCGTAGGTCCTAGCCACGTAGTTCGATGGGAAAATGGTGTAAAAAATAGTACTTTAAAAAATATTGAGGATACTACATATTTTGCTTGCGGTGGCTTACCAATTTGGGACAAAGAGTTATTTAAATATATAAAAGAGCATCAGGATGAATTCGACGAAATCACTATTTTAGTCGGAGATTTTCGTTTTGGTAACACTTTTCAGTTTATTGATAGTGTACGGCATACCGGAATAGAAAAAAAATATATAACATTTGATAATGATAAATATCTATATAAAAAATGTTTAAAAGCTCTGGTTGAGCTTTCGGAAATACCGAGTGTTAGCTTTATATTTTGGGACTTAGCTATTAGAGAGTATGAAAACAAGAAAAAAAAGAAGTATTTAGTAAATAATGAATACCAACATCCTATATGGAATTTATACGATCTTGAAAATAAATTTAAAGAGCGCGTGTTATCAATAAGCCAAATTCTACAATATGATTTAGATTTTTTATTTATTGACTCTAGTTTGCACCCTTCTGTACTGGGGTTCGACTTTCTTCGAACTTTAATTCTAGAAAAAGATACTACGTCATCTTTATTAAGTTGTTTAAGGCTAAAAAAGAAAATTAGTAACTATTTGTTTACTAATGAGGAGATAGTAATTTGTGGAGTGTCCAAGTTATATAGAGCTCTTTTGATGTATGTTCAAAAAGGAATAATACACTTACCTGATAATATTCAATTTTCACGAGCTGATGATGCTCTCTTTTGCAAAAGACAAGAGAAACGAAGGTTAATATTTTTAACAGATCAAGTTGAACAGAATAAGTTAGAAGAGCATGAAATATATAAAACAAAAGCTAAATGGAGAACAGTTGACATTTTTAACTCAGGTTATCCGTTATATGCAGATGATCATCTGTTATATGAAATAGCTGGAGGCTTACCTAACGCTTTTTTTATTATATCAATCCTTAATAATCTTCTGATGAATAATAAGGTGTTTATTAGAGAAGAATATCTAGAAACATACACAAAATTAATTAATTAAACGGATAGAGAATATTTATGAATATTTTAGATTGTACATTGCGTGATGGCGGTTACTACAACAATTGGGACTTCGAACCAGAAGTTGTTAGCGCATATTTAGATGCAGTAGCCGAGGCAAAAATTGAATTTGTTGAATTAGGTTTACGAAATTTCCCTAAATCTGGTTTTTTAGGCGCCTATGCATATACAACAGAAGCACATATAAATTCATTAGATTTACCAAAAGGGCCAACTTACGGTGTTATGGTTGACGCTAAAACTATTTTAGAGTCAGGTTTTAGTGTTGAAGTTGCGGTAAAAAAACTATTTGTACCAGCGAGTGAGAGTAAAATAGATTTAGTACGTATTGCTGCGCATTTTCATGAGGTTGAAAACTCGGGGCCGATAGTTAAACAACTAAAAGCGCTTGGCTACATAGTGGGTTACAACCTAATGCAAGCCGGTGGTAAACCTGATGATGTTATTGCTGACAAAGCACGCCAAGCAACAGAGTGGGGCGGGCTAGATGCACTTTATTTTGCTGACTCACTAGGTAATATGGATGGTGCAGAAGTTACCCGTATTGTTAATGCGCTACGCACAGAGTGGAATGGCCCACTTGGCATACATACCCACGATAACATGGGCAAAGGGCTTGATAATACGTTAACTGCAAAAAGTTTAGGTGTTACATGGCTTGATACTACAATTACAGGTATGGGCCGTGGGGCTGGTAATACACAAACCGAAAGTTTACTAGCGGTACTTGATAAAGAAGGCTCTGTATATAATGCTAAGCCTATTTACGAGTTGGTAATACGCCATTTTGAACCTATGCAGAAAAAGTATGGTTGGGGTAGTAACTTACTTTACTTTTTAGGGGCGCAATATGATGTGCATCCTACTTATATTCAAAACTTATTATCTAACACGCATTACGGCACCGACGAGATAGTGGGTGCTATTGATTACTTAAGTAAACTTGAAAGTACCACGTCATATAATGGGGCTATTTTAAATACTGCCTTATCATTTAACGAAAGCACTGCTGAGGTTTCAGGTTCAGAAGCTACTATAGGTGTATTTAATAATAAAAATGTACTCTTAGTTGCTAACGGGCCAAGCACACAAAAGTATTTAACTGCTATTAAGCTTTACATAGAGCAATTTAAGCCGGTAGTTATATCTATTAATATTAATGAGTCATTACCAACTGACATGATTGACTATTATGTGATTTCGCATAACTCTAAGTTTTTAGCTGATGCTCAGCGCTACCAAGCACTTAACAAGCCAGTTATTTTACCAGTACATCGTTTTACTAAGGATGAACTTGCGCTTATGGATAACCTTGAGCTTATTGACTACGGTTTAGAGGTTAAAACAGGTAAGCTTGCATCAAACAAAACTTACGCTGTAGTGCCTTCAGATATTACCACTGCATATGTACTCGCAATGTTAATGGAGTCACAGCCTAAGTCGGTAAAATCAGTAGGTTTTGATGGTTATGATAAAAACGACCCTCGCCAGCAAGAAATGATCAATATTTTAGATTTATATACCAAAAATGAATCAGCAGTAGAGGTTGTATCTTTAACGCCAACAACATATCCATTAGTGAAAGGTTCAGTTTATGCACCCGATTGCTAATTACGACGTATACATATTTGACTGTGATGGGGTAATTTTAGACTCTAATCAATTAAAAATAGATGCAATGGAGAGCGCCTTAGCGTCAATAATAAATGACTCTAAAAGAGTAAATGTTTGCGTAGATTACTTTCGCAATAATTTTGGCCGATCGCGCTTTCATCATGTTGATGTGTTTGTCGAGCAGTTTTTGCTGCTTGATGATACAGCTAAAGATAAAATTAAAGGCGATATACTCCAAGCTTATTCATCTCAATGTAAATCGCTTTATTTACAAGCTAAATTAACACCCGGCTTTATTGAATTTATTAACCAACTAAACGGCAAAAAATACATAGCCAGTGGCTCTGAACAGCAAGAGCTCAAAGAGGTTTTTAAGGTGCGTAATTTAGACGTTTACTTTGATGATATTTTTGGTTCGCCAACTAAAAAATCTGATTTAGTTGGTAACATTCTACAAATTACCAATAGCAATAACGCTATCATGTTTGGTGATGCGATCTCTGATTTAGAGGCTGCTCAGGCCAATAGTATTAATTTTATTGCTTACTTACCTTACTCAAATGTAAAAGCTAGTTTAGCTGAATTAGCATCAAAAATTAATGCACCAACAATAAATGCTTGGAGTGAATTACAATGATCACAGCTTTTTTACCTTGTAGAAAAGGTAGCCAACGAATTCCTGATAAAAACGTTAAACCATTTGCAGGCATTGAAGGTGGTCTACTAAGAATTAAGCTAGATCAACTACTTGCATGTTCTGCTATTGACTCAATATTAGTATCATCAAATGATGAGCGTGTTTTAGACTTTGCAGATAAAGTAAATGACTCTCGAGTAATAATAGATAACAGACCTGACCATTTAGGTAGTAGCTCAACTACTACTGATGAGCTAATTAAATATGTGCCCTCTATAATTAAAGAGGGGCATGTTTTATGGACTCATGTTACCTCTCCATTTATTACTGAAATTGATTACGCCAATATTATAGCGACTTACTTTAAGCAGTTAGACAACGGTTATGATTCACTAATGACTGTGCTTAAGTTACAGGGCTTTATTTGGGATGATAAAAACCCAATAAGTTATGATCGAAACGCCTTAAAATGGCCAATGACACAAAATATTAAACCTCTGTTTGAGGTTGATAGCGGTGTGTTTTTATCTTCTGTGGATAATTATAATCAACTAGATGACAGAATTGGTACACAACCATTTTTATTAGAGCAGCCTAAAATTAAATCTGTTGATATAGACTGGCCTGATGATTTTGTTTTTGCGGAAGAGCTATGGAATAAACAAGTAAAGAATCTGTAAGTAGTATTAATGACTAGAAGTCTGGTTCCTAAATTATCGAGCTAACATACTATTAGCTCGATAATTTAGGAAACAAGAAAGTATAGTTATTTTTCCTTATTTTTATATTAATGGCTAAAATATTAAAGATGATCAGGCGATTTTAATACGAGCTCTACGCGATGGTTTTTTTGCCTGTTTTTGCCTGTTTTGGTCTGTGTTGTTCATTGCTTCTGGCGCTACCGGACCTACACCAACAGGGTGTAATCGGCTTGAGTCTATTTGGTACTTGTTAACCAAGCTGGTTTACTACCTCTGCAGCACGGCGTGCTGATAAGTCTTGGTTATAGCTGTAAGCCCCTTTATTGTCGGTATGTCCTACAAAGTATAATGACACATTGCTAGCTTGCTCTAAAAATGCAGAAATTTGCGCGAGTCGCTCGCTTGAACTTGGCTTAAGAGAGTGGCTGTCAAAGTCAAACTCAATACCGTATAGCGATATGCTCCCCGTGCTTTTAATTTGTTTGCCTATGGTGTCGGCATCTACATTTAGTGCCACTTTACTCATTTCGCGCTCTTCAATTATATCAACAACGAGCTCAACTTCTTCACTGCCCCTACGCTGAAAGCTATAAAGGGAGGTATAAATACTCCCTTCAGGTGCTTTTTTTTCTGCTGTAAAAAGGTAGTAGTGACTTTTTTTATCAATATTGTATATGTCACTTTTGTGGTTTTTTACAAATATGGTATTTTTTAAGTTATCGCGTAAAACCATGTTGCCACACGTTGATGCCTTGCAGTTATGCAATATGGTAAACCCTGCTTGTTGTAGTGCGTTCATATAGTTTTTATATACGGCGTAGGGGCCTACTTGTTTGTCTATACGGTAGTTAACCGTGATAACTTTGCCCTCTACTTTTTAGGGGCTTTTAAGCTTGTATGATGGAGTGGTTTAATTACAAAGTTTTGCGCTATTTTTACACCACTGCTAGGTAGTGGTATTTCGGTTAGTTGTTCGTAACTAGCCAGTAAATCATTTGAGCGGTTATTTTGGGCAATAATGATAATAGCTTGCTCACGTCCGTCGATTGGTTTTATTGCCGTTAAAAAACCAAATCTATTTTCTACATTGTGTAGGTCTATTCCATACAAATTATTATATCTAAAACTCTTAATCATGGCGTTTCTGAGCGGTTTTATATTGCAATCTTTTAAACAAGATAAGGCACAGTATAGCCCTCATTTTGTAATTTTTGTTTAACGTCGGTTAAGTAATAGGTCTGACTAATTTGCTCTGAGGCATCTACTTTTTGAGCGTATACATGGTACTGCTCTTCAAGTGTTTTAAATTGCTTCTTATTTGTATTAATAAGTATGTCTAGGGGGGTATCGTATGAAGCACGTGAGAGGCGTTTGGCGTTAGGGAGTTTATCTATTACCTCGCTATTGTGGGGGGGAATAAGCCCGATAACAGCATGAATGCAGAGTGTTGTTGCTTTTTCATTATTTTCTTCCTTGAAAATATTAATAAATAAAAATTATATTATTTACGGGTACAAGTAAAGGGGAGCATATTTTGTATGCGGCTAACTTGCTGGCGCATTTAGTTATAATTTCTCTGAGAAGCGCGAAGCGCCTCTATGCACTTTAATAAAATGGTCTGGTTAAACACATAAAGTGATGAAGTGATTGTTATCACCACAGAGGACACGGAGAAGTGAAGGAGAAGCGCTAATAACTTCTCGGTGTAGCGCGCAGCGCCTCTTTGCTCTCGGTGGTAGACTTGTTTTGGGTTAAGTGCACAAAGTGATTAAGAGATTATTATCACCACAGAGGACACGGAGAAGTGAAGGAGAAGAGCTATTAACTGCTCGGTGAAGCGCGCAGCGCCTCTGTGCTCTCGGTGGTAGATTTGTTTTAGAGCAAAGACCTAAAGTAACTGTTATCACCACAGAGGGCACGGAGAAGGAAAGGAGAAGAGCTAATAACTACTCGGTGAAGCGCGCAGCGCCTCTGTGCCCTCGGTGGTAGATTTGTTTTAGAGCAAAGACCTAAAGTAACTGTTATCACCACAGAGGGCACGGAGAAGGAAAGGAGAAGAGCTAATAACTTCTCGGTGTAGTGCGCAGCGCCTCTGTGCTCTCGGTGGTAGGTTTTTTTTGGGGAAGTGATGAAGAGATTGTTTTCACCACAGAGGCCACGGAGAAGAAAAGGAGAAGAGCTAATAACTTCTCGGTGTAGCGCGTAGCGCCTCGATGCACTTTAATAAAATGGTCTGGTTAAACACATAAAGTGATGAAGTGATTGTTATCACCACAGAGGACACGGAGAAGTGAAGGAGAAGCGCTAATAACTTCTCGGTGTAGTGCGCAGCGCCTCTGTGCTCTCGGTGGTAGGTTTTTTTTGGGGAAGTGATGAAGAGATTGTTTTCACCACAGAGGCCACGGAGAAGAAAAGGAGAAGAGCTAATAACTTCTCGGTGTAGCGCGTAGCGCCTCGATGCACTTTAATAAAATGGTCTGGTTAAACACATAAAGTGATGAAGTGATTGTTATCACCACAGAGGACACGGAGAAGTGAAGGAGAAGCGCTAATAACTTCTCGGTGTAGTGCGCAGCGCCTCTGTGCTCTCGGTGGTAGGTTTTTTTTGGGGAAGTGATGAAGAGATTGTTTTCACCACAGAGGCCACGGAGAAGAAAAGGAGAAGAGCTAATAACTTCTCGGTGTAGCGCGTAGCGCCTCGATGCACTTTAATAAAATGGTCTGGTTAAACACATAAAGTGATGAAGTGATTGTTATCACCACAGAGGACACGGAGAA